>CAZMKH010000068.1:0-6502 GCA_964566455.1 uncultured Campylobacteraceae bacterium
AACTATATGGGATGAAGGAAGTATATTAAATTTTATAAAGCTTCCAAAAGGTGATATAAAAAATAAAAAGCAAACCTCTAAAAAAATTTTAAAAGAGTTGTACCAAAAGTATGAAGAGTTAAAAAACAGACCTAACAGTTATAAAGAGTTTAGCTCAAAAGAGGAGTACCATCCAAAAGGAGTCAAAACCAAAACCATAGAAAAAGACTCCTTAGGACTTGGCCAATGTCCGGTGGCAAGCGAGAGAACAAGATGCTGCAATCTTTTTACCCTTGATGCGGTAGAGAGTTGCGGATTTGACTGTTCATACTGCTCTATCCAATCTTTTTATAACCAAAATCAAGTCATTTTCGATAAAAATTTTGCAAAAAAGTTAAAAAATATAAAACTTGACCCAAACAAAAGATACCATATAGGAACAGGACAAAGCTCAGACTCTTTGATGTGGGGAAACAAAGAAGGTATACTTGATGCACTTATGGAGTTTGCAAGAAAAAATCAAAATGTTATACTTGAATTTAAAACCAAATCAGACAATATCAAATATCTGCTTGAAAATAAACTGCCCAAAAACATTATCGTAACATGGTCTCTAAATACCCCTGTTATCATAGAAAACGAAGAGCATTTGACAGCAAAATTAGATAAAAGGATAGATGGTGCCAGAAAAGTAGCCGATAAAGGTATAAAAGTCGGCTTTCATTTTCACCCCATAGTTGAGTATGAGGGATATCTTGATGATTATAAAAAGATATACAAAACTTTGCAAGAAAAATTTAGCCCTGATGAGGTGGCACTGGTTTCATTTGGAACACTCACTTTTATCAAGCCTGTTTTAAAGCAAATACGCTCAAGAGAGTTTAAAAGTAAGATTTATCAAATTCCTTTGGTTGAAGTAGAGGGTAAACTATCATATCCGCTGCAAACAAAAGTTCAAATGTTTAAGACTTCCTACGAAGCTTTTAAGAGCTGGCATGGCAAAGTCTTTTTTTATCTTTGCATGGAGCCTCACTCTTTATGGAGAGAGTGCTTTGGATATGAGTATAAAAACAATGAAGAGTTTGAAAATGACATGCTGGAAAATTATTTTAAAAAGGTAAATTCATGAAATTTCTATATGATAAAAATTCACACTTTAACCTGGCAAATCTCTTTACATTTGCCAATATAACTTTTGGGCTTTTAGCTATTTATTTTATAACCCATCACAATTTTTTCTTTGCTGCACTTTTTGCATGGTTTGGCGGTGCATTTGATATATTTGACGGCAAGATTGCAAGAAAATACCATCTCTCTACCGAGTTTGGAGTGCAGCTTGACTCGTTTGCGGACTCTTTGAGCTTTGTTTTGGTACCTGTAATGTTTATCTATTTTGCCATATTTGACGGGAATGGCTTTTTTTATTCTCTTATTGCCGGAGCAGTTTTGATATACTACTTTATCTCAGGCATTAGAAGGCTTATAGTCTTCAATCTCCAAAATGATGCAGGTGAGGTCAGCAAATACTTTACCGGAGTTCCTACTCCCCTTGGTGCCATACTTTTATGGGTTTACTATCTTTTGTGGTATTTTAATATCCTGCAAAACGGTTTTATCATACTTGCTCTTATCATCATCACGGGTTACCTTTTAAATTCAAAGATTAAAATACCTCATCCTTGAGTGTGTAAAAAAGTAAACTATTATAAAAAATTATACATCTTGAATATAAAATATTTGATTTTATTATAATCAAATGATATAATATACAAAAAAAAACGAATGGATACAAATGGAACAAATCGGACAAGTTATAGAAATTTTCAGTGCCCCAAAAGGAGTAAGCGGACTTCCAAGACCAAAGACAAACGAACTGCAGTTGATGAAAGATTATGGTATATTAAAAGATAAGTTTGCAGGCGATGACATAGAAAAAAGTGTTATGATAATAGGACAAAAATCCTACAATATAGCAAAAGAAAACGGCATAGAGCTTGTTTATGGAAGTTATGGAGAAAATATACTTTTTGACTTTGACCCACATATGCTAAATATCGGTGATATATTGCAAGTTGGAGAAGCCATCTTGGAGATAACACAAAAGTGTACTTTATGTTCACATTTGAGTATATTCCATAAACATTTACCCAAAATTATAAAAAATCACAGAGGATTATATTGCAAGATTGTAAAAAGCGGGAAGATAACAGTAGGCAGTGATGCCCAACTAATTACGGCTCTTAAGAGTGCTTCATAGATTCTTTTTTCCCAACTCCTCAAACTCTTTGACTCTAAGAGGCTTTGAAAAGTAATATCCCTGGTACATATCACATTGTAATTCTTTTAAGAATTCGACCTGCTCTTTGCTTTCGACTCCTTCCGCAACAACTTTTAAAGATAGTATTTTTCCTATATTTACAATCATCTCTATAAAAGATTTACCATTTTTTGTTTCGAAGATATCCAAAAAGCTTTTATCTATCTTTAAAGTATCTATAGGTATATCTTTCAAGTACGACAAAGATGAATATCCTGTACCAAAATCATCAAGTGAAAAGGTGATACCCAGTTTTTTAATTTTTTCTATGATTTCTATATTTTTTTGATAATTTTCCAAAAATGCTGATTCGGTTATCTCTATATCGAGTTTCTTTCTGTCAATATTTCTGGTGTATTTATATATTTTGTCATAAAAATATACATCTTGAAACTGTTTGGCTGATACATTAAAAGAGAGTTTGATGTCTCTTAATGGTGTATTTTGCCACTTTTGTACCTGCATCGTTGACTCTTTTAAAACCCATTCGCCAATATCAATAATATATCCGTTTTTTTCAGCAATTGGGATAAATTTATCAGGCGCTACAAAACCAAGTACCGGGTCATTCCACCTGATGAGCGCTTCACAGGCTACAATCTTTCCGCTTTGCAAGTCAATTTTTGGCTGATAATAGAGCTCAAAATAGTTATTTTTTAAAGCTTTTTTCATTTTTTGCTGAATATTCAGCTTTTCATGGAGAGTTTTGTTTAATTTGTTTGTAAAAAAATAAAACTGATTTTTACCGAGTTCTTTTGCTTTATACATTGCAATGTCAGCATTTTTGATAAGTTCGGTTTTATCTTTTCCGTTTTTCGGATATATTACGATACCTATACTTGCACCTATATTGAAAGTTTTATCATTTATACTCAGTGGCTTTGATATATTTTTTATAATTCTCTCTGCAACATCCACCACTTCCATATTGTGATGAAACTTGGGCAGTACCACCACAAATTCATCTCCGCCAATCCTTGCAACAAAATCTATCTCCCTAACTGAAGACTGTATAGCCTTTGCCACTATCTTTAAAACTTCATCTCCTACATCATGACCCAAAAAATCATTTATATTTTTAAAATCATCCAAATCAATAAACAGTATGGCAAATTTGTCATTGTCTCTTTTGCTTTTTGAAATGAGCCAGTCAATTTTTTCAAAAAGACTAAGTCTGTTGTAAAGACCGCTTAGCGAGTCTTTCGTCGAGAGGTTATAAAGCTGCTGCTGCTCTTTTTCAAGTCTGTCAAAAGTTACGGCTAGTGAGTATCTTATACTTTCAAGCTCTTTTATCAAAAACTCTTTTGGCTTTTGTGTATGATAATATGCGAATTGTCTTAGCTTTTCAAGAGGCAGTATCAAAAGTTTTTCAAAAGATATCCAAAAAATTATCAAAATGATAGCGATATAAATTATAAAATACTCTATGGCACTTTTCAGAGCATCAGAAATTAACTTTTCGATATAATCTTTGTCAGTTATCACATATAGATAATAAGTGTATTTTTTAATACCCCTGTAAAGCTCTATATCTTTTTTACATGCATTGTAAACAAATATATTTTTGGCATTATACTCTCTTATGTTTGAACATATTTTTTTGGGGATATAGATGTTTGCCCTGTTTGATGAATAAAGAATATCTCCTTTTTCATTTGTTATAATGATATTCTTTATAAAGTTATTGTCTATATTTATACTGTCTATTTTGGCTTTTGCTTTATCTAGAGCGTTCTCTTTTTGCAAAGCTCTTTTGGTGATATGATAAATATTTAGGATACTGTCTTTTACTGAAAGTGAAGCCAAATGTCCTATGGTATTTCTCTCTTTATAGTAAAATTTGTACAAGGATACAACTTCTGCAAAAGTTATCAAAATCAAAAAAGCAAGTGTCAGATATCTTATGGAAAGTTTCATTTTATATTTTTGTTTCATTTTATTATATCGCTTGTTTCATATCCCAGCCTTTTTTGAACCAGACTTATAATATTTTTTGCAGGATTATTTATCCATTTTATTGTTACAAATGATTTAATATACTCTTTGTATGAGATGTTATCCAAATATGGAGCAACGATTTTATATGAATTTTTTTTATCCTTACTTAACTCTTTTATGGACCTGTCGATAATCTTTTTTAGCTTCTCTATTCTTTGTCTGTTTTTTTTCAAAACAGTTTTTGTGGTAAAAAGAGCATCTACAACTATAATACTCTCTAAATTTTTAGTGGATGCTACTTCAAAATATCCCTCTTTTTTAAATGTATAATCATAAGGGGTATAAGTTACTATCAAAGTAGGCTTATTTGTATATTTTAAAGATTGCAAGGATGATTGGTCGGTATTGTGAAACCGTATGTTTTTTTTAGAAATTTTATTGTTTTTTAGATACTCATCCAGCACATCCATGTTTATACTGTCAACTTCGAGATATGCTTGGATATTTTTGGCTTTTTTTAACTCTTTGGTGGTTTTGTTTGAAAGTATCATATCACCACCGTTTGACCTGTCCAGTAAAATAACAGGTCTTATGCCAGGAAACTCTTTTTTAAGTTTATAATATTCATGCTGCGTAGCAGTTACCATATCAGCTTTCCCTGTTGCAAAAGTATCTGCCGCTTCTGCAAGTGAAACTACAGGAATAACTTTGATATTCAATTCATCAAGGTATCCTTTTTCTTTGGCATAAAATATCGGAGCGTAACCTATCCATGCACTTGAAACGATAGTAAGCGGTTTTTGATGTTTTTGATTGAAACATCCTGTAAAAAACAAGACGACTATCAAATAATAAGCTATTCTTTTAAACAAATACTCTTCCTTCCATCATATATAGAGTATGATTATAGCATATTTTTTTATAAGTGTATTAAAAATTTGAATAAAATTATAGCAGTTGATTGAAAGCTTGGCATTTGTAGCATTTTCCACACCTTTGTCCGCTTTGGGGATTGGCACAGGAAAAAACATAATCCAAAGGAATTTTATCTTTATAGGTAGCATATATCTCTTTTTTTGTTTTTCCATAAAATGGTGTCAGTATTTTAAAATTCTCCATGGAGCCTACTATTATAAGCTTTTCTATGGTTTTTAAATATTGCAAAGATGTATCCGGATAGTTTTTATCACCAAAAAGCCCTATGGCTATATTTGTTATACCATTAGCCAAAGCATAGTTTGCTCCAATACTCAAAAGTGTCAAGTTTCTAAGTTTGATGATATTGCTTTTTTTATCTTTAACAAAGCCAAGCTGCTTGACGCCAAACGGACAATTTATACTTTTTAGCTCAAGATTGTAGTGTCTTGCAGTTTTTTGTGCATTTTTAAGCTCTGCTTTTTCCCAAATATAGCCGACTTCTATATGTAAAAGTTTTATTTGGTAATTTTTTTCTTTAAAATACTCTATCAAAGAAGTGCTTTCCAAGCCTCCACTAAAAAGTATTACAACTTTTTCCACTGCATATTTTCCATCAAATGAGGTATACTTATGGTCACTATATGTGCAACTTTTCTTGAAATTCTCTCTTTTTCGATATTGTTAAATAAAAAATCTTCCGCTATAGAATACTTTACATCAAACCAGTAAAAATCATCTCTTATACCTTTTGTATATGTTGCACCTTCGAGATTTAACGCTTTTTCAAGAGTCTCTTCAAAATCCTCTTTGGTTATGTTTAAGCTTTGCTTGACAGCAACCGCAATAGCGACAAAATCACCCGAATGCCAGACACTGTAGAGAATATACTCCTCTTCGCTGATTTTGTAGTATATGTAAAGAGAGTCTATGCCTTCAACAAAAACAGAGTTTAAATTGTCTATACTTACGGTATGGACCAAACCATCTTTTTCAAAACGGCTGTTGTATTTTACAAGTTTTTTTATCTCACTGTCAAAGTCCAAATTATTTGTTTCAAATCTGTACTTAAAAACAAGCTTTACTCTTTCAAATGCATTGTCATAGAATTTTTCTCTCAGTTTTCTGATGGTCATATCAGAATCACCCTTGAAAACATACATAATGATAAAAAAGAGTATCGAAAACAAAGCAGAGTTTAGTAAAAATATAATGATATCTATGTAGTTTTGGGAAAGTTTGTCTATATTGGATAAAATATAGAGCTTTTTTTCTATGATGATATTCAGCAGCACCATAAATGATACTGCTGAATAGAGTATAAAAACCCAGGATATTTTCCAGGCTCTTTTT
>CAZMKH010000069.1:0-5057 GCA_964566455.1 uncultured Campylobacteraceae bacterium
GTTGAAAACGGTGAGCTTTTTATAGATTTTGAAGACGGAAGTCAAAAGAGAATAGGTATCACAAGAGCTCATTTGGAAGAAGATGCGGGGAAAAACATCCATGAAGATGGATATAGCAAAGTAGATTTAAACAGAGCAGGTACCCCGCTACTTGAGATAGTCAGTGAGCCCGATATCAGAAGTATAGATGAAGCTGTAAAATATCTAAAAAAACTTCATGCTATTGTCAGATATCTTGATATCAGTGACGCCAATATGCAAGAAGGCTCTTTTAGGTGCGATGTCAATGTTTCCATAAGACCAAAAGGTGATGAAAAACTTTATACCAGAGTTGAGATAAAAAATATGAACTCTTTCAAGTTTATTCAAAAAGCTTTAGAGTATGAGATACATAGGCAGATAGAGGCTTGGGAAGACGGTGTATATGAAAAAGAGGTAGTGCAGGAGACAAGACTTTTTGATTTGCCAAGCGGAACTACAAGAAGCATGAGAGGTAAAGAAGACAGCGATGAGTACAGATATTTTCCCGAACCGGACCTCTTGCCTGTAATATTGGATGACAAGATGTTGGAGGAGGGTAAAAAGATACCTGAACTTCCCGATGAGAAAAAAGAGAGATATGTAAAAGAGTACAAGATAAAAGAGTATGATGCTGCTGTTATTACTTCATCACTTCTAATGGCTAACTTTTTTGAAGAGATGATAAAAGAGGGTGCTGCTCCAAAAAACTGTGTCACATGGCTTACGGTTGAGCTTCTAGGAAGACTTAAAAACGGTCTGAGCCTTGAAACTTCTCCAGTAAGTGCAAAAAAACTTGCTGCTCTTATCAAGAAAATCGAGGACAATACCATAAGTGGCAAGGCTGGAAAAGATGTACTTGATTATTTGATGGAGAATGATGAGGAAGTTGATGTTGTCATAGATAAATTAGGACTCAAGCAAGTCAGTGATGAGGGAGCTTTGCTTGCTATCATTGATGAAATACTTCAAAACAATCAAGACAAAGTTGAAGAGTACAAAGCAGGCAAAGAGAAGCTTTTGGGCTTTTTTGTCGGACAATGTATGAAAGCTAGCAAAGGCAAGGCAAATCCTGCCAAGATAAATCAACTTCTCAAAGAGAGGCTTACTTGAATAAGCTTACTAAAGCATTAGTTGAATTTTCATTTTTTTTAGATGAGTCTGAAAAATACAATAAAATAAAATCATTAACAAAAAGAGTACTTGAAGACCATAGCTACAAATATGGCAGATACTTTAACTATTTTATGATTTTCCTGATTATTTCAAGTGTTATTATCATAATAGATGAAGTTAAACACCCGATAGAGCATTGGTTGATTTTTTATGATGTTTATATTGTTACAGGATTTTTCATAATCGAATATATTCTTAGACTTTGGGTTTACAGCGATATACACAAAGTTATCATAGAAGAGTTTCAAGACTCTCTTTTTTTGGATAAGCGCTTTGATACTTTAGGAACTATCAAAAAGATAGTATCCAAAAAAATCGAATATATCATATCACCTTTGGCAATTATCGATCTTTTGGCGATACTTCCAAGCTTCAGGGAGCTAAGAATTCTTAGAATTTTTGTGCTTTTTAGAGCTTTTAAGCTACTTAGATACTCAAATCATATAACACATTTTATGAAAATTTTGATTTCAAAAAAATCAGAACTTTTTATGATACTTTTTCTTTTTGTATTTGTCATATTTATTTCAGGAGTCAGTATATATGTTTTTGAAGAGCATATCAACCCAAATATAAAGACGATATATGATGCTTTTTACTGGTCGCTCATAACTATAACTTCTGTAGGTTACGGTGACATAGTACCGATAAGCAGCGAGGGAAGAAGTGTGGCGGCTGTTATCGTTTTTATAGGTATCGGTTTGATAGCATTGTCAACTTCCATCATAGTTTCTGCTTTTAATGAAAAAGATGAAGAATTAAGGTCAGAAAAGATAAAAAGTCTGATAGATAAATTTTCCAGTTATTATCTTATCTGTGGTTACAGCCATTTGGCAGAATTGTTGGCTGCAAGACTTAAAAAATCTGGAGATAACTTTATCATTATAGATAATGATGCACAAAAAGTTGACCAAGCTATAAGTGACGGCTATCTTGCTTACAAGGCTGATGCCAGCAGTAAAAATGTACTGATAGATTTACAAATGAGTAAAAAAGCTTTAGCAGTTATAACTTTGGCTCAGGATGATATACAAAATATATTTATTTCACTCAGTGTAAGAAGTTTGTCTAAAAATGTTATGTTGATTTCAAGAATGAGACATAAATATTCATATAAAAAGCTAAAACTAGCCGGTGTGGATAAAATTATTTCTGCAGCCAATATGGCTTCCATGCTTGTGGGTACACTTGTGAACAAGCCCCTTGCGACAGAAGCTATAAACAGCATACTTTCAGGTAAAAGAAACGCAAGATGTGAGCAGGTGGAGATATTAGCTGACTCTCCCATAGCGGGAAAAACGATAAAAGATATAGATATAAGTTCTTATAGGCTTATATTGCTTGGGGTTTCAAGAAAGACAAATGAAAAAAGAGAGTTTATCTTCAATCCAAAAGATGATTTTAAACTAGAAGAGGGCGATATACTTGTACTCCTGGGATATAGTATTTCGATAACAAACTTTAAAAATATTATGAAAAAAAGCAGTATAAAACATGCAAGAAAAAAAAGATAGCATATTACTTTTTGGATACAAAAAATATGGTGAAAAAATAGCCAATGCTCTTCAAAACAGCAATTATCAGGTTGTTGTTGTGGATAATGACAAAGAAAGTATTGAAAAAGCTGTAAAAAACGGCCACAAAGCTTATCTGATAGATATAGAAAATGATGAAGAAATAGTAGAAATTCTTGTTTCATATAGCTTTGACCATGTTTTTTGTGCCATGGAAAATGATGAAGAAAATATCTATCTTAGTATTACGATGAAATCAATCGATAACAATATGGATATCATTTCCATATGCCAATCAAAAGACAGTGAACAAAAACTTGAGCTTGCGGGCGTAAGAGGAATACTCAATACTCTTGATGCAACTGCACAAAATATATATCATTTGCTCAAAAATCCCGTTATGATTGAAGCGATAGAAAATATACTCTATTTTAATTCCGAAATAGACTTTGTCGAGATTGAAGTTCCGAAAAATTCATTTTTGGATGGTAAATTTATCAATGAAATAGATTTGAAAAAGGAGTACAATATTATTCTTTTGGGTTTGATTGATGTTGAATTTGCCGATAAGTTTATTTTTGCTACAAGAGGAGTCAATCACAAAATAGATGCCAAAGATATACTTTTGCTTATCGGAACAAAAGATGACCTCAATATTTTCAAAGAAAAATTACTCCAAAGTATAGTTGAGGAATAAGATATGGATATAGGTGTTATAGGAGCCGGTAAATGGGGACAGGCACTGCATTTTTCTTTTTTGGAAAATCATCATTCATGTATCACTTCAAGAACAAAAAGAGATATAAAAAACTTTACTGATTATAAAACGGTACTTGATAAACAATATATCGTTTTTGCTCTTTCGGCCCAACATGCAAGAGAGTGGATGAGCGGGCATTTTAAATTTAAAGGACAAAAGATTTTAGTTGCTTCTAAGGGAATCGAAGCTAAGAGTGGGAAATTCTTAAATGAAATTTTTGCCGAATTTGTTCCAGAAAGTAATTTGGCTTTTATATCGGGTCCTTCATTTGCATCAGAAGTTATAAAAAAACTTCCCACCGCTCTTGTTATAAGCTCCAAGTCCTTAAATACCGCAAAAGAGTTTGAAAATTTTTTCCCAAGTTTTATAAAAACCTACCACGATGATGATGTTATCGGTGCCGAAGTGGCAGGTGCATATAAAAATATACTTGCCATTGCAAGTGGAGTATGTGATGGACTGAACCTGGGAAACAATGCCAGAGCAAGCCTGATTTCAAGAGGCTTGGTTGAGATGAGCAGGTTTGGAGTATATTTTGGAGCGAAAAAAGATACCTTTTTGGGTCTTAGCGGTTCGGGTGATCTTTTTTTAACAGCAAGTAGTGAACTTTCAAGAAACTACAGAGTGGGTAAATATCTGGCTTTTGGCAATACACTAGAAAGTATACTCCAAAAACTCGGAGAAGTAGCTGAAGGAGTCGCTACAACCTATGCCGTAAAAAATATTTCATCCAAAGAGGGAGTATACACCCCGATAGCAAATGAAGTCTATGAAATACTAGAAGGCAAACCTCCTTTGCAAAGCCTGGTTGACTTACTGGAATCTTGAGAGGGTTTTAGATATTTTTAAAAAGTATGGAGCCTAGTCTTAGCATATTTGAGCCGCATTTTATGGCTAGCTCAAAGTCATTGCTCATACCCATGGAGCAAATCTTGGCTCCAAGAGGCTTTAAATCTTCAAAAATTTTATAGGTTGCCTCAAAACTTTTTTGTATCTCTTTTTGGTTGTCGCTGTGAGCTCCTATGCTCATTACGCCTTTTAAAATCAGGTTGGGGCACTCTTCTTTTATTTGGTGGTAAATTTCCTCTGCAGCTTCAGGCATAACACCGGCTTTACTTTCCTCTTTCGCACTGTTTATCTGTAAAAGAATGGATACTTTTTTATCATTTTTTACTCTTTTGTTTATGGCTGCAGCCAATTCATAAGAGTCGCAAGATTGTACAAGAGTGGGAGACAGCTCTAAAAGATGATTTATCTTGTTTTTTTGCAACCTACCTATAAAATGCCACTCCAAAGGCAAAGCTTCCAGTTCGCTCATCTTTTGTTTTAGGTCTTGAACTCTGTTCTCGCCGAAAGCTCTTTGACCTATTTGGTAAAGTTTTTTTACGTCTTCGCTAGTGGAATATTTACTAACCGCAACTATCTTTATGATGCTATATTCGCTTGTTTGGATTCTTGCTTTTTCTATTCTTTGCAAAACTTTATCAAAATTTTTCTCATAACTGTTCATTTTTATACCCCTAACTAAAAATTCTTACCAAATCATTGTAAGTGGAAAATATCATAAGAGTAAGCAGTATCGCCCATCC
>CAZMKH010000069.1:5157-6465 GCA_964566455.1 uncultured Campylobacteraceae bacterium
GGAACCACGCCTTCAATCATTTTTTCAATTCCTGTGATAATGAATTTTGAAGCCCTTATAGTCTCATTCACGGCAAAAGGGATTGATTCAAAAAGTGTATATTTTTTAATATAAGTATTGCCTAAAGGTAAAATACCTATAATTTTTCTTTTTACCACTTCTCCAAAGATATTTTTTGTTTTTTCAATTTTTGGTACAACAATCTTTTTAAAAATTCTGTCTTTTCTTTTTATAGTGACAATGAGTTTATCATCGGAGCTTTCGATAGCACTTTTTAAATCATCCCAACTTTCTATCTTTATGCCGTTTATAGAGATAATTTTATCACCTTTTTGAAGTTTGGCTTTGTAAGCTGCTGAGTTTGGATAAACTTTTCCGATTTCAGGAGTCAATTTATGAACACCGATATTTCCTATGGCTATATACAAAAAAAATGCGAGTAAAAAGTTGAAAAAAGGTCCTGCAAAAAGTATCGCAATTCTTTGATATGGGGTTTTTGTATTGTAACTGTCTTTATCGTAGCTTGTTTTTGACGGGTCCAAGTCATCTTGACCTTTCATCTGCACATAGCCGCCAAGAGGTATTAGGCTCAGGCAATAGTTTGTTCCTTTATAAAATTTACAAAGCAGTTTTTTACCAAAGCCTATACTGAAAACTTCTACCTTTACTCCAAAAAGTTTGGCTATGCTAAAATGACCAAGCTCATGAAAAAATATCAAGAAAGAGAGTATTAAAAGCGAAACAAGAGTACCCACTAACTCTCCTTTATATAGGTATAGACATATTCAGCCCCGGAGTATAGCGTGATAACAACCGCAAGCCACAATAGAAGTGTTCCATAATGCCAATCCATCATCAAAAAACCTATGGCAAACATTTGCGTTACGGTTTTTGTTTTTCCTATAAAAGAAGCTTTTACACTTCTTCCCTCACTTGCCATCAAAACTCTTAAACCCGTTATAAAAAACTCTCTGACAAGTATCAAAAGTATAGCCCACGGGCTGGCTCTATCTATATACATAAGCCCTAAAAAAGCAGCCAAAACCAGCATCTTGTCAGCTAACGGGTCTAAAATGGCTCCAAGCTTTGTCATCTGATTCCAGCTTCTTGCTATAAATCCGTCAAAAAAATCTGTAACACTTGCAAGCACAAAAAGCAGTGCCGCAAAATAATCAAGCCAGCTTGGATGAATTCCCGATAACAACGAGGAGTTTCTATCAACCAAAAAAAAGAACATCATTGGAGCCATCAAGACTCTTAAAAAGGCTAAAGCATTAGGTAGGTTAAACATTATTTAAAAGTTGTTCC
>CAZMKH010000070.1:0-6406 GCA_964566455.1 uncultured Campylobacteraceae bacterium
TCTTGGCTCTTAGAGTGTGCAATGGAACTCTTCCCTCAAGATACCATTCAGTTCTTGCCATTTCAGCTCCGCCAAGTCTTCCTGCAACTTGCACCTTGACACCTTTTGCGCCTGACTTTAGAGCATTTTGCATAACTTTTTTCATTGCTCTTCTAAATGCAACCCTTCTTTCAAGCTGCATTGCAACATTTTCAGCTGCAAGTTGAGCATCGCTTCCGCTTCGTCTTACTTCCTGGATGTTTACATTTACATCTTTACCTATAAGTTTTACAAGCTTGGTTTTAAGTTTTTCTATATCAGCACCTTTTTTACCGATGATGATACCGGGTCTTGCAGCAACAACAGTAACTCTAAGTTTTTTAGCGGTTCTTTCTATAATTATTTGTGAAATACCGGCATAATACAACTCTTTTTTAAGAAATTTTCTTATTTTATAGTCTTCACCTATATTGGCTGAAAGATTGCTGCCAGGAAACCATCTTGAATCCCAATTTCTATTGATTCCTAATCTTAGTCCGATAGGATTTACTTTTTGTCCCATACTACTTATCCTTCTTCATTTCTTTTGATACTTCCACGAATACATGAGAAGTGGGCTTTCTTATTGGAGTTGCTCTACCTCTTGCTCTTGGTCTAAATCTTTTTAGAACCGGACCACGATCTACTCTACAAGAGCTTATAACAACCTCATCAGGCTCATATCCGCCGTTTGCAACTGCACTTGCTATAACTTTAGAGATAACTCTTGCGGCTTTATTCGGCATAAATTCTAAACTGGCAAGTGCAAGTTCCGCATTCATACCTTGAACTTCTCTAGCTATTAGTCTTGCTTTTGTAGGTGAAAGTCTTATAAATTTTAATGTTGATTTTCCCATCATTTACACCTTACTTACCGATCTTTTTCTGAACTGAGCCTTTGTGACCCTTAAAAGTTCTAGTTGGAGCAAACTCACCAAGCTTATATCCGATATGATTTTCAGTAATATACACAGGTACAAAATTTCTACCATTGTGTACATTGATAGTTAATCCCATCATATCCGGAGTAATTGTACTTCTTCTTGACCATGTTTTTATAGGTTTATTATCTTTTGTTTCTTTTGATTTTATAACTTTTTTCATCAAATGATCATCGACAAAAGGACCTTTTTTTAGACTTCTTGCCATCTATTTTCCTTTTCTTCTTGATATAATAAGTTTATCACTGGCTTTTTTCTTCCTTGTTTTGAAACCTTTAGTCGGTTTACCCCAAGGAGTAACCGGATGACGACCTGAGTTAGTTTTACCTTCACCACCGCCGTGTGGGTGATCGATAGGGTTCATTGCACTACCTCTTGTCTGAGGTCTGATACCTCTGTGTCTGTTTCTGCCTGCTTTTCCTATGACTACATTCGCCCAGTCTTCATTGCCTACTACACCGATAGTAGCCATACATTCACCTAGTACTTGTCTCATTTCTCCGCTTGGAAGTCTAAGAATTACATACTTTTCTTCTTTACCCATAAGTTGGGCATATCCGCCGGCACTTCTTGCTATCTGACCACCTTTGCCGATTTTTAGCTCAATGTTATGGATAATAGTACCAACCGGTATATTTTTAAGTTTCATTGCATTTCCGGGCTTTATGTCAAGACCACTTTCAGCTGCTTGAACTTCATCACCCACTTTTAAACCTGATGGTTGGATGATATATCTTTTATCACCGTCTTTATAGTTTATAAGCGCAATTCTGCAGTTTCTATACGGGTCATACTCTATTGAAGCTACAGTTCCGGGAACTCCAAACTTTCTTCTTTTAAAGTCAATGATTCTGTATAGTTTTTTTACACCTGCTTCTTTATGTCTGGATGTAATTCTTCCGTTATTGTTTCTTCCGGTACCCGGCTTTAATCTCTTGAGAAGTTTTGGGACACTTGGCTTAGCTGTTATATCGCTACTGTCAAGGCCTGTCATATATCTTCTGCTCGGAGTATATGGTTTATATGTTTTAATCGCCATCTTATACCTCCATACTTTCTATGGCAGCACCTTCAGGTAGCTTAACATAGAATTTTTTATAATCAGCTCTTTTTCCTTCAAGACCTCTAAATCTTTTCACTTTACCGTTTACTCTCATAGAATTAACTTTCAATGGAACAAAACCAAAGTAATTTTTCAAAACTTCTTTTAGTGAATTTTTTGTCATTTTCGGACTTGTTTGTATAACAACAACTCCATCTTCTTGAAGGCCCAAACTCTTTTCTGTATATAGTATCGCTTTTATATCAGTAATATCTGCCATCGATTAGCCCTCTTTTATCAAATTTTCTAAAACAGCTTTTTCTATCACAAGAGCGTGAAATGCTGTTACTATATAAGCATTTAACTCATTTGGCTCAACCAAATAAGCATTGCTTAAATTTCTAAATGCGTAAAAACTCTTTTCATCTATCAACTCTTTGACTACCAATGCATCTCTTAGACCCAAAGTTTTTAGAATTTGTGCCGCATCTTTAGTCTTGCCTGTTTCTACACTTATCGAATCTACTACAAAAAGTGCTCCATTATCAGCTTTTTCCTGCAAAGCATACTCCAAAGCCAATCTTTTTTGCTTTTTGTTAACTTTTTGAAAATAGTTTCTGTTGTTTTTAGGACCGTGTGCTACACCGCCGCCTACCCATATAGGACTTCTGTTAGATCCGGCTCTAGCGCCGCCTCTTCCTTTTTGACTCCAAGGTTTTTTACCGCCGCCTCTTACTTCACCTTTGCCTTTTGTTACAGCTGTATTTGCTCTAAGGCTTGCTAAGTAAGACTTGGTATATAGATACAGGTTGTGTGAGCTTATTTCCTTAAAACTTTCAGGAAGAGCTAACTCATCTGCTCTTTCAAATTTTTCATTTAATACAATGGCTTTACTCATTTAATTATCCTTATCTTCCCAACTCTTCCGTTTGATCCGCTTATAGCACCTTTTAAAACCAAGATACCGTTTTCTTCATCAAACTCTATTACATCATTTTTAACTGTTACTTGAGTATTTCCGTATTGTCCGGGCATTTTTCTACCCTTTTGAACACGGCCTGGCCACTCGCAGTTTCCTATAGACCCAGGAGCTCTGTGAAATCTTGAACCATGCCCTCCAGGACCGCCTGCAAAATTCCATCTTTTCATAACACCGCTAAAACCTCTACCTTTGGTTTTAAAAACAGTTTTAACTTTTTTTGCTTCTTTTAAAGGAGTCAAATCTATATCTCCTGTTTCTTCATTTGAAACTTTAAGAGTTACAAATCTGTTAAACTCTTTTGTAAGATTATATTTTTTTTGCTGACCCTCTATGGCTTTATTTATTTTCTTACCGTCACTGTATGCAACAATAGCTTTTTTGTCATCTTTAATCTCGCATACTTTAGCACTCAATACTTTGCAAAGTGTTACAGGAACACTTGGAACTGTAATGGTTCTGCTCATTCCTATCTTTTGTACAATATATTCCATTATTTACCCCTTTGCACCCATTGCTCTTACTTCCACATTAACTTCCGGAGCAAGATCAAGTTTCATTAATGAATCAATGGTATCAGGTGTTGCTGATACTATATCAATAAGACGTGAATGAATTCTCATCTCAAACTGCTCTCTTGAATCTTTGTTTACGTGTGGAGATCTAAGAACTGTATATCTTTTTATCTTAGTAGGCATAGGCATAGGACCGATGATTTCCGCCCCTGTTCTCTTGACAGCTTCTACGATTGCTGCGACTGATCTGTCCAATACTCTGTGATCATAAGCTTTTAGCTTAAGTCGTATTTTTTCCATTGTGGCTAACCTTATAAAAGAACTCGTCGCAAATGCGACTATTTTTGGAACTGTGATTATACTTTATTGGCTTGAAATAGTCAATAAGTTTGATACTGTTTGATAGATTTTTTTTATTTCTTTTCCTTTTTATAAGGAAAGTATGATATAATTACAAGTATACAGCAATTGGAGAAAACAGATATGGGATTGTCTCAACTTGAAATATTATATGATTTCGAGCCTAAAAAATTTGAATACATTGACAGAAAAGTTCAAATCGCTCAAAAAAAAGTTATTATAGTTGCTCCTTCAAAAAGCGGTACAACATATCTTGTTTATTCTCATTTGACACATTATGACAAAGACAGCTATCTTTACATCGACTTTAATGATACAAGAGTTTCCTGTGACTTGGTAAAAGTAAATTTGCAGGATTTTATCTTGGAAAAAAATATAAAACTTTTGGTTATGGAAAATTTTGATTTTGGTTTTGAGATTCCAAAATGTGATGAAATCATAATAACGACAAACAAATATAAAAAACCAGACGGTTTTGAATTGATTAATTTTTATCCGCTTGATTTTGAAGAGTATATTGCGTTTGATAAAACTCATACCAAAATAGAAAATATTTTTAATGCTTTTGCAAACAGCGGAACATATCCTTTTATAGCACTGTCAAGCGAAATAGACAAGATAAAATATCTTCAACATCTGTTAACTTCAATGACAAAAGATGAAAAACAGCTTGCCATACTCAAAGCTTTCTCATCATTTCAAGCCCAAAGTGTATCTCTTTATCAAATATTCAATAAACTCAAACCCAACCTGAAGATATCAAAAGATTTGTTTTATGAATTGGTCGAAGATTTAAGACAGAGGCAAATCATCCTTTTTTTGGAAAAATTCAACCATCCCAAAGCTGGCAAAAAACTGTTCTTGATAGACTTTGCGCTCAAAAATGCACTCAATTTTGAAAAAGATTTCTTAAGAAGATTGGAAAATATAGTTTTCCTTGAAATGTACAAAAGAAATAAAACACTCTACTACACTGACGAGATAGATTTTTATCTACCTGAAGAAAACAGCGGTGTACTTGTGATACCGTTTTTGCCTCCTACTCTTTTGAAAAATAAAATCATAAAAAGAAAAAAAGCTTTCAAAAAACTGGGAATTGAGAATATTTACATTATAAGTCTGGGCAATGAAGATGAGTTTACTCAGGAAGGAATACATTATGAAATCATTCCCTTTTGGAACTGGGCAGGAAGTCTATAAAAAGTGTTAAGTATTAGGTGTTAAGAGTTAAGCCTTTGAAAACTATTATTCTTACTACTTAGCACTTAACTCTTAACACTTTTTATTTTGTATCAACTTCCTTTTTAAAATATCCGCCTACTTTTCCATTGTTTATATCAACAAGTATAAGCCAACGACCCGGTTTTTTTATATCAAATGCAGGAAATGTATATCCGTCTGCCACTTCTTTGGATATTAGTTTGATATCATATCTGTCATCATCAGGTCTTGTGATTTTTACATTTATACTCAAATTATCAGCTGTTTTGTTTGTATATCTGTCAGTTACAGTAATACTTAAGCGGTTTTTTCCGAGTATAAATTGATTGTTGTTTATTTTTACACTGTATTGCTTGTTAAAAAGTTCTTGAGATTTTTGGATTTCATTTATGTGATTGTCAACATTTTGATATTTTTGCATATAGGCTTCATCCATTTGTACCGGGTGCTTGAGTGCTATCATGATAGTTCCTGCACCCATAACGACTACAGCAAGTATCGCAATGGTAATTCCATACGGCCAAAATGTTTTATTGTTCTTTTTCACTTCCACTCCCAAACATAGATATATTATTGTTTTCTTTTTTTATATATTATTTTTTTTCTTATATACATTATCACAAAATACAAAAATGAGCCATATATGATAACTCTTAGTATATTAATTAAAATTCTATTGGTATTACCTACGCTAGAATTCAATTTTACACCCAGTTTTTGACTAACTCTGTCTGCAATATCCGCATATCCGTTTAGCATTGCTGCAGAATATTTGTCTTCTCCTTTTCTGGAAGTAAGAATTGGTATAATAGTCCCGGTAAAAGGACTCAAAATTTCATCAATATCCAGCAGTTTTGATGTTTGCGGTGAAGTCATTATATCCACTTTTTGCTCATTGGCAGCCATACTTAGCAAAATAAAAGGTTTATTTAATTTTGGTGCAAGGTTCTTTTCAAAAAGTTTTATTTTTTGATTGTTGATAGTTTTCTTTGCACACAGATATATGGATATACCTGTTTTTTCTTTTACTTCCGTACCTATTTTGACTATCTCTCCTATAGCTCTTTCATTCACCAGATTATCGTTACAAACTATGAGGTTAGCTTTTGAATATGAAGCTGTAATTGCAAATAAAAAAAGAAGGGTGGCTCGAAGCCACCCTGCATGATTATTGTCAACCAATTCTTAGCCCAAAAACAGATGATGTGGAGTCAAAACCGCCCAAAGAGCAATAATAGCTGTCAAAACCAATCCCCAGCCAGATAATTTATATAGTAAATCTCCCATTTTAACTCCTCCTTATTTTACAAGCTCATAATGCTTGTAGTTG
>CAZMKH010000071.1:0-6335 GCA_964566455.1 uncultured Campylobacteraceae bacterium
CCCAAGTCCAGAAACATGCTCTGCCCAAGAGGAAATGCGGGAATCCAGACACTTTATGACCCTGACAGATTAAAGTATCCTCTTATAAGAATAGGAGAAAGAGGAGATGGAAAGTATAAAAGAGTAAGTTGGGAAGAGGCTTATGATGCCATACTTCACGGAACTGATAAATTTAAAGGAATACTCCAAATCCTTGATGAAGAGAAAGACAACCGTGCAACTATAGGATACTGCAACGGTGAGGGGCTATCCAAAGAGGGCTTTGAAGTTCTTATGGGTCAAAAGATAGGAACTCCAAACTATGTAGATGAGATAAGTATCTGTTTGGAGACAACACTTGGAGGATATTTTAATACCATAGGTGCATATGGTGAGGCTGATATGAGTAATGCCGACTACGCCATAATAGCCGGAGCCAACAGAGCAGAAGCCATTATAACTCCGGATACCATGGATATGTTCAAGAGAACAGAAAGAAGAGGACTCAAGCTTATAGTTTTGGACCCAAGGTTTACCAATACAGCTGCAAAAGCCGACCGCTGGTATGCCATCAACCCAGGCACAGACTTAGCCTTTGTTTTAGCCCTTACCTATGTAGCTTTCAATGAAAATCTCTATGACAAAGAGTTTTGCCAAAAGTATATGGTGGGATATGAAGATTATAAGCAACATGTACTTTCCAACAAATACACCCCTGAATGGGCAGAGAAAATTACAGGAATACCTGCCAAAGAGATACATAAAACAGCAGTAGAATTTATGAGAGCAAGAAGTCCTATATATTATCAGGGAAGAAGAAGTGTATTTAGTAAAAATGACTTCCAGCTAAGACGAGCCATGGCAATATATCAGGGCTTAAGCGGAAATCTTGATAAAAAAGGGGGAATTGTATATGGTAAAAAACTAACTCTTCCTGCCGAAGAGGTAAATGCTCCCATGTATGCTCAAGTAAAGAGCAGATTTGACAGGGAAGGTATAGCGATCCCTACAGATAAAACAGGCTCCTGGATACTCTTTAGAAATATGGTCCTAGAGGGTAAAAATCCATACCCTGTAAGAGCAATGTTCATGAGAAAACACAACCCTATGAGTGGTGTTCCAAATACTACAAAAACAGAACAGTTTTTAAGAAAGATGGATTTAAATGTTATGATTGACATCCTTCCAAGTGATACTACAATGTTCTGTGATGTTATACTTCCTGAAGCTTCATACTTAGAGAGAACTTCACCGGTTGCAAGTTATGGAGGACTTGAACCGGCTATAGTTTTAAGAAAAGCAGCTATAAAACCTCTATATGAGACAAAAACTCCCGAGGTTATATTTAAAGAGTTGGCAGAAAAACTATCCAAACCTTTATGGAAAAATACTCTAAAATATGATGAAGATGTCCAGGATGATACAAAAGGTATGAGTGAAAAAGAGTTGGAGAAATATTATAAAGAGAATGGGTTTGACCTGGCTGATGCATGGGAAAAGTCAGTAGAAGAGTCAAACAAAGAAAGAGTGATAAAAGCTTTTGGAGAAGAAGCCTGGAAAATCCTTGATGAAAGAGGAGTTTACTATCCAAATATAGATAAATACCACAAACAACTCAATCCAAATGAATTTCAATACTACCCTGAAGATAAAAAGAATTACAGCGTAAAAGGTGATAAGCTAAAAGTTGTAGCCAACTTTAAAAACCTTGCTAAAAAGGGAGTTGACCCTATGCCTACATGGCATGATGAGTGGAATTTTAAAGTTCCGGAGGGTAAATTTAGACTGGTTACCGGAAGACATGCCCAATTTACCCAAAGCGGAACTACAAACAATATGATGCTAAGAGATTTGATACCTACCAATTATGTTTGGATAAATAAAGATATCGCTAAAAATATGGGGATAAAATTTGGTGATTTTGTTGAAGTTAAAAGCAGTGTGGGAAAGATAAAGATAAAAGCTTTTCCTACATACAGAATAGCAAAAAATCAAATATTTCTACTTCACGGATTTGGAGGCAGCAGCAAAGAGATGGAGATAGCTTACGGTCATGGTGGAAATGACGCAAGAATAATAGAAGATAAAATCGAACCGGTCTATGGAGCTGCAGTTATGCATGAAACCGATGTAGAGATAAGGAAGGTGTGAAATGAATTATGCAATAGCGTTTGATTATCAAAACTGTATAAACTGCAAAGCCTGTGAAGTAGCTTGTAAAGAGCAAAATAATGTACAACTAGGAGCTGATAAACAGCGTATCTGGGTGGGACAGACCGAACAAATGATATTGGACAGACTGTATGTAAACTTTTACCCAAGCCAATGCAACCACTGCCTTGATGCTCCCTGTGTGGAAGTTTGTCCTACTGGAGCAAGCCATTTTGTAGAGGGCGGTTTGGTATTTGTTGACCATAAAAAATGTATACTTTGTAAGGGTTGCATGGAGGCTTGTCCTTATGATGCAAGATTTGTGGATGATGAAAAACTGGCAGTTGACAAGTGTACATTTTGCTATGATACTAGAATTTCAAAAGGTTACAATACTACCGCATGCCAGGCAACATGTCCGACAAAAGTAAGACTTTTTGGTGACTTGGATGATGAAAGCGGAGAGTTGGTTCAACTTCTTAAAAAGAGAAAATTCTTTGTTTTAAAAGAGAATGAAGAAACTGTACCCAAACTTTTTTATTTGGTGCCTGATGATAAAGTATATGCGGAAAATTCCATAGGTCACAATACAAGACTGCATACCTGGGATGATTTCAAGCCTGTCATAGAAGCAGCAAAAGCAAAAAGGAGTAAGCAATGGAAAAAATTGTAATTGCCGGAGTTGAGATAAACAAAGTCTCCATAAAAGAGCTTTTGTTCAATAAAACTATGATACTGGCTTATATATTTCTTGCTATTGGAATATATGGTGTTTATGAAGTAATGAATTTAAGATACTTCTTTAATGGTGCAGTTTTGGCTCATGATGCCGGTTTTCATCCGGGCAACCACCAACTTATAGAGCATGTCAAAGATGCACTCTATGGAGAAGGTGGGGAAGTAAAAAGGGAGGCTCCTTGGAGTTTGTATATCGTAAATTATATGTATATGATATACACCGGAAGCGGAATTATCTTTTTGGTAGCCTTGGATGAGATACTAAATCTAAAAATCATAAAAGAGACTGCAGCAGGTTTTATGTCTTTGGGGCTTGCCATGATAATAGGAGGTCTTTTTACAATATTGATAGACCTTAACTCTTTACATATGCTTTGGATGTTTAGAACTCCAAACTTTGGCTCAGGAATGTGGCAAATGCTTCCTTTGTACAGTATATATGTTCCTTTTGTTATGTTCGAAATTTATCTGCTTATTACCAAAAACAGGGAGTGGGCAAAAAAGATATCTTTTGTGATACTTATACTATCTGTGCTTATAGATATAGCAGAGTATTATATACAGGCAAATTTGTTTAGTATGAATCAGGCAAGACACTTGTGGACAACATATCCTATACTTACTCTTTATTTTATCATTTCGGCATATGTGGCAGCTATAGGTGTTATGGGAGTATATAGTTTTTTTGCTTTTAGAAAGAGTTTGGGAAAAGAGTATCACTCACTTATAGAAGTTTTAAGAAAAATGGGATTGATAGCTATAACACTGTTGGCTGTTTATGAAGCTTTAGCATATCTTTCCATAGATAAAGATTGGGCATTTTTGATACTTTTTGGACCGTTTAAGTATGCATTTTTTGGCGGATATATCTTTTTGGCCATGACTGTTCCATATCTATTGATGTTAAGAGAGAGTAGGAATATACTCACTATCATAGCATCTGTATTTATGATAATAGGTACTTATGTAGGCAGATATATATTTGTTTACGGTGGAAATGCTTATCCTATGAGTAACAGATTTGGTACCGGATTTGAAAAGTATGATCAGTATACAAATATAAAGGATTATTTCTACTATCCTCCTGAAATGTCAGAAGTTTTGGTAGTTATCGGTTCTTTTGGAGTGATTTTGGCGGTTTATGTAATTATTGAGAAATTATTTTCAGTCTCTAAAATAAGAGAGCACTAATTTCACGATTTTTACACAAAAAATATGGTATAATAAAATAAATTTTATAAGGAGAATATATGAAGAAATTGTTAGGAGCTATTTTTATAGCAATATTGGGTTTGAGTTTTGTGAGTACTTCAGCTTTTGCTGATTCAGCTAAAGGTCAAAAGCTTTATCTTAAGAAATTGAAAAGAGCTTGCGGTTTTAACGGTGCGGTAATGTCAAAAAAACATACTCAAGCAGAGTGGAAAGCTATATATGATGCAGGCAAATTAAAACAGGAAATCAAAAAGTTTTGTCCAAAAGTTAAGGATAAAGCATTGAAAAAAAGATATATTAAAAATTATTTTGACTTTTTCTATAACTTTGCAAGTGATAGCGGTAACGTTCCTTCTTGCTAATCATACTTTGTCGCTTAGCTCTTAAAATAGGCTAAGCGGCAAAAACTCTTTTGTTCCCCTCTCTTTTTATTTCATCAAATTTATCAAGATATTCAAGGTATCCTATGAGATACTTTCTGCTGAGATTTAACTTTTCTTTGAAATTTTTTATATCTATATAGCCTTCATTTTTTATGATCTCTTTTTGCAGAGCAACTATTTTAGAGAGGTTTGATGTTGTTATAAAGAGATTGTGAGCGATTCGCACGACTTTTTTACTTGAAGTTAGTTTTTTTAGAGTTTTATCACCCAATTTTCTATCTATATCAAGCCTATCATAAAGGTTATATGGTGCAGTCGGAGCAAAGCCCTCATTTTCAAGGATTTGCAAAACTCTTGAACTTAACTCTTTTTCAAAGTCTATATCGCCTATATCAACTCTTTTGTAGATATTGTTAGTGATTTCTAAAAATCCGCTCTTTACAAACTCATCTAAAACATTTTGTATAAAAGCATAACTTGCCCATTTTGCTCTTAGTGCTATAGAAGATGGTGAAAGCATTGCATAAGGGTTTTTTTCATATATACTTTTTATCTCATTTTTTAAAATCTCTTTTGTTGAAAGAGGATAGAGTACAAGCTCTTTTTCATCTACAAAAATATCTTCTAGTGTTTTAGCGATTTGCAAAGCTTCTTCATGAGTTTTTCCAAATCTTTGTATAGAAGAGACAAGTCCAAATCCTTTTTTGTGATTGATACTCAGCAAAGAGAAGGCGGTTTTGTAATCTTTTTTTAGTAAAGAGAGAAGTATAGGTACCTTTTTTGACTTTTTAATAGGGTCATTTAATGGATCTAACACTATACCTCCACCCATTAATGAACCGTTGTGTAAAATGATAAAGCTATCACCGTGCATAAGGTACATTTTATCTTCAAAAGTTATCTTAGCCAAATTCCCATCATTTATATCCACATCATAAAGATATACTTTAGCGCCTATACTTTTAGCTCCGCTTATAAATTG
Source organism: uncultured Campylobacteraceae bacterium (assembly GCA_964566455.1). Lineage (GTDB taxonomy): Bacteria > Campylobacterota > Campylobacteria > Campylobacterales > JALSKU01 > JALSKU01. Next base: position 5,446 of record CAZMKH010000071.1, read on the forward strand.
TACTGATAAATTGTGCTGTAACTCTTTACCTGAAGCACTTTTTATATAAGCTTCTATGGCATTGAAACCTCTAAAATATCCTTTTGTAGTTAAAAGATACCCTTTTTTTAGTTTTCCATGAGGAATGTTTAGATTGAGTGCGGCTCTTTGATGCTTTGAGGCTATCGGGACATTTTTGGAGTGAACTTGTATATTTTTGACATTTATTTCAACTCCAAGTTCACTAACTAAAACTTTATCGTTTACTTTTACAAAACCGTTTAAAACTGTACCGGTTACAACTTCACCAAATCCTTTTACGCTAAAAACCCTATCCATATAGTATCTAAAAAATTTTTCACTAATTTGTTCTTTATCTCTTTTAAGTGAAAAAAGATACTCTTTTAACTCATTGATACTTTGTTTATCTTTAACGGAGACTTTTTTAATATCTAAAAGATTTGTATCGGGATAATTTTTCAGCAACTCTTTTATCTCTTGCTCTCTTTGAGTTATGCTATTCTTATCAACTAAGTCACACTTTGTAATAACAAAAAGTATATCTTTTACACCTAAAAAATTTAAAACTTCAAGATGCTCTATAGTTTGAGGCATGATACCCTCATTTGCCGCTACTACAAATAAACAAAGATCAAATCCAAAAGCCCCGCTTATCATATTTTTGATAAGTCTTTTGTGTCCCGGAACATCTATAAAAGCTATATTTTTATCGCCTCTTTGCATATTTGAAAAGCTAAGATCTATGGTTATGCCTCTTTGCTTCTCCTCTTCAAGTTCATCACCGTTATAACCGCTTAAAGCTTCTATGAGCGAAGTTTTGCCGTGGTCAATATGACCGGCGGTTCCAATTATGATGTATTCGTGATTGTCCTCGTTCCTGCGGAATTGTC
>CAZMKH010000072.1:0-6288 GCA_964566455.1 uncultured Campylobacteraceae bacterium
ATCTCTTTTTGAACTGTATCGGGAAATCTCATATAACTTTAAAGAATCGAAGGTGGAAAAGCGTATGACAGAAACCAAAAAGAAAGATGGGAAAGTCAAAGAGTGGATAACCTACCCGGATAGTTTTGTCAAAAAAGAAGACAACATTTTACATTTTTTACAATCAATCGATGCAATCAACAACAAAGGGGATAAAGTATGGGCAATGATATAAAACTTTTTTCAAAATTTTTTGAAAAAAAACAGATTGAGGATGAAACATTTTTTCAAAAAAAAGCTTTGGTTTCCGCTTATCTTGTAGGTGCTTACGCAAGTGCTATCATAGAGAGTTCCTGGGATGGCGTGCATAAAACAATTGACGGCGAAATGATGCAAATAAGCAGAGTTTCAGAAAACGAGACATTTAAAAAGTGGCTCTCCAATCAACAAATCACATATAAAAACTTGCTAAAGATTGTCAATAAAGCTGCTTATTTTCACAGAAAATTCAATCTTGATTCGGCAATTAATGATGATCTGTCAAGGCTGGTAACCGATCATTTGCATTTAAAGCCCGAGGAGGTGGTTTTGGATCAGGAAGTTTCGTTCGCATTTTTACGTGGCTTTAATGATTTTAAAACATTCAAATATACAAAACAAGAGGAGATGTAAAATGGAAAATATAGCCAAACATAGTGAGTTACTGTTTCTATGGGATGCAAAGATGACAAATCCAAACGGTGATATGTTAAACGACAATGCACCAAGATACGATGAGGTGGATAGAAAAGCCATAGTCAGTGATGTAAGAGTAAAAAGAACAATCAGAGACGATTTACAAAACCGTAAAAAAGAGACAATTTTTGTCAATAATCCGGAAGAGATTATTTCTGCAGAGACACGTTTTAAAGAGATTGAAAAGCAAAGCGGCAAAAAAGACAAAGAAGCGTTTTTAAGTTGTATCGATAACAGACTTTTCGGAGGCGTAGCACCCAAAAGCAATATTCAAATTATAGGTGCTGTGCAATTTTCCTGGGCAAAAAGTTTGAACGAAACCGAAACAGTTTTGTCTCAGGGGACAGGTGCATTTGGAAAAGATGGCGCTTCGCAAAAAACTTTCCGAACGGACAATTATATACCTTACGGACTTTTTGTGATGTATGGCACGATCAATACGTTAAATGCCCAAAAATCTCTGGCTACCGAAGAAGATGTGGATAAAATGCTTGATTCTATGTGGAACGGTACTAAGCTTTTAAATACTCGAAGTAAAGTCGGACAAAAACCCAGACTTTTAATAAGAGTGATTTACTCTGACAGCTATATGATAGGACTTTTGGATGAACTTGTAAAACTTGACAATGAAAACAGCGATACGATTAGAAGTTTTGAAGAATGCAAGCTCAATTTAGACAAATTAACAAATACACTTCAAGAGATGAATGAAAAAATAGAAAAAATCGTAATCTATTATGACGTTAGCACAAAAGATTTATTGGAAAACTTTGATAATTTAGGCTTGGAAGTTGAAAAGATAGAGGCGTAATATGTTTGCATTTGAGATATGGGGAAAGTTTGCCTCTTTCAGAGATCCTTTTACCATTAGCCAAAATATATCATTACCAATCCCACCAAAATCTACAGTAGCCGGAATGATCGCATCCATACTTGGACGGGAAGATTATCTGGAAGATGATACATTTGAATTTGAATACTCTTTAGTAGTCTTAAATCCCGTACGAAAAAAGAGTTTTTCTCAAAATTATATAAATGACTATACAGCTAAAACACAAACGCAAATCAATAATCTCAAAAAACAGGATTTTGAAAAAGTTGCAACAGGTTTAAGAGATAAAAAAAATCCCCAAAAGCCCATTAACCGGGAGCTTATTTTATGTCCGCAATATTTGATATTTATAAAAAATTTTAGATACAAAGAAGCAACGGTCGAAAACTTACAAAATAGAATAAGCAAATTTCCTTTTTATTTGGGAAATAGTGAGTTTGCAGGTAATTTTAAATACATAGAAATCAAAAGTTATCAATTGCTGAAATTGCAAAAAGACTCCATTGCTATAGACTCTTTTATCTCTGAGGAAGATCTAGAACATATTGTTTTTCAAGATAACATCAGATACAGCACACTTGCTTTTTCCACAAAACTTGATAAAAAACGAGCGCCTGTAGCAATGAAAAGCGTCATTATCGCAAATGATAAAATAAGTGTAAAAGGTATAAAAGATATCTACAAAATAGAAACGAACGACAGAGAATATTTCTGCAGGTTTATTTCATGAATATAGATGACAATTTTTTGTCTCATCCGCACAAAAGATACAACGATCACATCAAACATATTGCTGATAGTTTCTCGGAAAATGCACATACAACAGTGGCAAAATACCATGATTTGGGTAAATTGTCCGATGCATTTCAAACATATATTTCACTGCAAAAAAAGCAAGACGAAACGGTTGAGGAGTTCGAGAGGAGACGAAACAAATTCAAAACAACGCATACTCTGGAGAGTGCGTATTTATATTTTTGTAATACTGACTCCAAGGATAGTGACTTTTTAGCAAACTTTTTTGCTATTTTGAAACACCACAGTTGTTTAAAAGATATAAAAAAAGAGATCAATGAATATCTGAGTGTCATCGACAATAAAGGCTTGGATGAAAAAAGATTAAAAAAAATAGAGACTATAGCGGATAAAGCCCATATTAACTTTAAAGAAGATGTATATGAATTTATCGATTTTTTTGATGAATTGACAGATGAAGATTTTTATCAGACAACAGAAAATTTTTTCCTCTTCAAAAAACGCTACTCTCGGCTGATTTTAGCCGATAAATTTGAAGCAATCTTTTCAAAATCATATGAAACTCTACCCTTCTTTTCTCAAGAACAGTTGCAAAAGCATATCGGTGCCATTTATTCTATTATTGAGGAGAAACAAAAAGTTTCACCAAATGCGTTTCGTACAAAAGCAAGAGAGACAGTTTTTAAAAACTTTGACAATGCAGCAGATGAGACAAATATCTATCTTATCAAAGCACCAACCGGTGTAGGCAAAACGTATATTGCACTTGAACTGGCTCTCAAAATTGCTTTAAAAACTGCCGACAAAAGACGCATTATCACGACGATACCTTTCACTTCCATTATCGATCAGACACACAGTGAGTATGAAAAAATACTTCAAGATGAAAAAGTACTCAAATACCATCATCTCACGAAATATCAAGAAGATGATGACGAAGGTGAACAGTTTTCGCAAAAGGTATTTTTAGCCGATATTTGGCATGAACACTTTATCGTAACTACTTTCAATCAACTTCTCAATACTTTTCTTTCCAATCACAACAAAGACAATTTACGCCTAGAAACATTGAGAGACAGTGTGATTATTGTCGATGAGGTGCAAAATATCCCGAGAGCTTTGCTGAAAAATATCTCGTATGTTTTTGATATGTTTGCAAAAAGATACAACATCCATTTTATCATCATGTCCGCAACGATGCCCCACCTTTATGATTTTTTTGAAAAGAGTGAGTTATTATCAGAAGATTTTTTCTATACCGACACTAAAAAAAAGAGTAGGTACAGATTAGTGTATCAAAAAGGTTTGGGTAGCTATGAAAGTTTAAAAGATGCAATTTTACAACATAATAGTTCTGTGCTTTGTGTCGTCAATACGATCGAAAAAGCCAAAAATCTTCATAAAACGGTTAATGCAAAAAATTGCTACCTTTTGACAACGCACCAAACACCGCAACACAGAAAAGAAATCATCGAAGAGATTAAAGAGAAACTCAATAATGACGAAAAGATTATTCTCGTTGCTACGCAACTCATAGAGGCAGGGGTTGACCTGGATTTTGATGTGGGATATCGTGAGTTTGCTCCTTTTGGCTCTATCATACAGATGGCAGGCAGAGTCAACAGAGAGGGTCAAAAAGGTATCTGTGAAGTCTTTGTATTTGACTATATTGAAGGTAAAAATGCACCTTATCATGCAATAGATTTGCAAGAGACGAAGATTAAAGAGCTACTTCAAAAACCTGTTGAGGAGAATAAGCTTCTCGACAAGATGGATAGTTATTTTATCGACCTCAAAGATCAAACGAGCAGTGTCAATCTTATGCAACATATGAAAAATTTAGAATTTGAAACACTTTTTAATAAATTCAACGAAAACTTTATGCCACATCAACCTTGGAAGGTTTCACTATTTGTTGAACAAGAAGAGGGACATTTTCAAGCTTTTTTAGAGACAAGAGAAGAAAAGTTAAAAAATGCAAAAAGTTCATTTGCAGCGAGAGATAAAATTAAAGATTTAGAGAAAGATTTGGGACTTTACACGATATCGGTGAGCCAAAATCTTATCGATGAACTGATTGCTCGTAAACATACTGTGAAAGAGATGTTTGGACGATATATCTTACCTTATGGCAGCGAATACTACACTAGAGAAAAAGGGTTTAATTTAGAATTGACAACTATCGAAGAAGCCTTCTCATAAACCATTTGACTCCCACTTCACATTACGCTATAATCATAAAAAATATCTTAAATTTTAAAAAAATATCCGTTTATAGCCGAAAGGATTGGATTGAATCGTATTGAAAAAGCTATATTGGCTTCATTTGAAAAGGCAAATGAGCAATCACTCAGAGAGATAGTTGAGAGAACAAATATCCCTCAGGGAACGGTAAAAAAATATCTCTCTGTTTTAGTACAGAAGGGTAAACTCAAACCTTTCGGTGAGGGGAGAGGTAGATACTATAAACTTTTATCACCGGGAACTATAGATCAGATAGCGGTATTAAAGAGTGGACAGCTTGTAGGTTTTTTATCGTATGAAGAGGGGCGTTATAGTTTTGAGTATGATCAGAGTTATAAGGGTAAATATCTCGATGGGTTAGCAGGAGATGAAACATTTTACGACACGACACTTTTTGCAGTTTTTGAAAATCTCATTCCTGAGAGCGACAGAAGAGCCGGCTATCTGTCCCTGAACAAAAACCTGGCAGAGATACTTTTGGAGCTTGAAAATACGCACGGGGATTTTGACTTTGTTCCACTTGACGGGTTATATAACTACAAGAAGGATTACAAACATCGCAAAAGTTGGATTAGCGTAAAAGATGAACTGTTAGAAAAGCAGGCGTATCCAAATATTTTGGATCTTACGATAGATATCGATCATGCCATCCTGGAAGCCAAAGGCACATACTCATCACTCAGCGGTTATCAAAACAAGATAGATGTCGATGTCGATTTTGAGAGAGGGGTTATAAAGCAAGGTAAAAATGCACGCTATCTTTTAAAGCCCTATAATGTCGAAAATGCAATCTACAACTTTAAAAACAAAGACCAAAATTATCTGCCGTATATGGGGTTAAACGAGCATTTGTTCATGAGTTTTGCTAAAAATGCTTACGGGTTTGATGTACCCTGGAGTGCAGTTATTGCCGGAGAGAAGGATTTTCACTATCTGGTCAAACGGTATGACAGATATGAGGGCTATAAGTATGAGCAGAGAGATTTTGCACAGATTATGGATATCAAAAGCGATCAAAAGTATTTTAGTACCAGTGAGAGACTTTTTGATGCTATCGCAGGTGTTATTCGATCAAAAGAGGAGCGGTTGAGATTTTTGGAGTTTTATATCTTCTCTTTTGTGATAGAGCATGCCGACTTGCATCTAAAAAATATCTCCATCATCAACATCGGAAAAGACAAATATCGACTCTCTCCTCTCTACGACCTTATAAGCAACGGTGTTTACAGGGGCGAGAGCGATGAACTGGGGCTTCCTTTGGAGGGTAAACGACGCAATATCGAGATAGAGAATTTTTATGTCCTCTCAAAGCGACTTGATATCAGTAGATTGCAGACGAGAAAGAGTATTAAAAAGATAGTCGATATTTTTGTTGAGGAGTTTCCGAGCTATATAGAAAAAACCAAATGTATTACACAATTTGATGCTTTGAAAGTGCAAAAAAGCAGATATAGTTTTGGTAGTTTTTCGGAAAATTTGGAAAGTTTTTACGACAGGCGTATCAAAGCGCTTAAAAAAAGAGGATTTTTGTAGATGCGTTTTACTGAGGATATCATCACCGGCACGCTTGTACACTATTACGTCACCTGCAAACGAGAAGCGTGGCTTTACAGCCGACGGATTCACGCCGATCAGTGGGATGAAAATATTCTGATGGGCAAGGCGCTGGCGGAGATCAAGGAGGAGCAGTTGTCGCAGTTTCCTTTTTCAAATCTGCAGTTTGACAAGATCGGCAAGCAGCG
>CAZMKH010000073.1:0-6249 GCA_964566455.1 uncultured Campylobacteraceae bacterium
GAAAAAAAAGATAAATTCAGAGATAGTGATAGATGCACTCATCATAAGAGGAAACAATATAGAGCTTTTGGAAAATATTACTTTGATTTAGCAAGATAATTCAACCTTAAGCTTGAATAATCATTTTATTTAGAGGAGTATTTGTAAATAAAAGAGAAAACTTCCGCGACTGCCTTGTAAAGATTTGGCGGAATTTCTTTATCCAATTCAATTTTGCTCAGCATTTCTACCAACTCCTTATCTTCCTGAATGGGTATATCATTTTCTTTGGCGAGTTTAATGATATTGTTTGCTGTCTCGCCTTTACCTTTTGCTGTTACTTTTGGGGCTTTTTGCTTTTTCTTATCATATTTTAGAGCTACAGCTTTTTTAAGTGTCATATCTTTATGTCCATCCCCATATCCATTTCAAAATTTGGCTGCAAGTTATATTTGCTGTTTTTTTGTTTGCCAAAAAGTATAGTTGTATTATATCCTGTGTTTTCAAGAGCTTTTTTTAGCTCAAGTTTATGCTCATAAAGTACATTTTTAAATTTTTCATTTTTTATCTCCATATTAAGTGACAAGAATTCTTTGGCAAATAGCATCAATATGTCAATTTTACCGCAGTTTTCCAAGTCAAGTTCGATTTTGCAACTAAAATTATCCTTTTTTTTAAGGTTTGATATCGATAGCGAGCCATCTTTGAGGTTATCCCAGCCAAACGGAATATAAGTAAAAAGGCTCTGGGTCAAAAGTGCATTAGTTTGGATGGTGTTTATCTGATTGATTGTTTTGTCGATAGTGGCATTTAAGTGATGGTTATCTTTGATGTTTTCATCGTTTTTTAATTTTAAAAGTATCGCTTTTATATCTTTTGATGCAAGCTCTTTTACAGATATATCGCTCAAATCACTTTTTAAAAGTTTTGCTTCATAAAATACTCCGCTGTTTTTTATATTTTTTTCCAAATTGATATCTTGAATATTTTGAGTGAAATTTTTTAGCTCCGTTTTAATGGGTATATATTTTTTTTCGTTTGGAAGAGACGAGGATATGGTATCGATATTTTTTGTAATATTTTCCATATTTTTTATCAAAGTTTGTTTGTTGACCAACTGGACTCTGTTTTTTTTATGAGATAGAATCATTTCCTTTAAAAAAGTTTCTATATGTTTTATCTCTTTATTTTGAGTATGTTGCAGGTTTAGAAGTGTAGATATGGTATCGAAATGTTTTTGAAGTGATGAGACTTTTTGAGGAGCTATATTTTTAAAATCAGCTGTTTTTTTTATCTCATCAAAATGCTCTTTTATCTCTTTGAAAGCAGATTGCAAATCTTTTATATCGATGTTTTTATTTTGATTTGTCAGTTTTAAAAAGTTATCTGTTTTTTTAGCAAAGTTTTTTATATTTGGTTCATCTTTTATCTCTTTTAAAATGGTTTCCATACTATTTTTTAACAAGACAGCACTTTTTTGTATATCCTTTAATAAAATAGTTTCTTTGAGTAACATTTGCAGTTTTTTTATATTTTTTGAAATTTCGTTTTTTTTGGAAAAATTTTCAGGAAGATTTTTAAAAAGTTCACTTAAAAGCTTATCCAAAGATAGGATATTTTGTAATGTTGGTTTGAAATTTTCCAGTTTTTGCAGACTTTGAATGAGAGCTTTGTTATCTTTTGGAAGTTTTCCTGTAAAGGATTTGAGAGTATCAAGTTCGTTTGAAATCTCCTTTAACAATGCATTTTCAATTTTTTTTGAGAGCTTTTCTATAGAGATGTTTTTAACTCCGTTTTCCAATAAAAAAGAGGATGTCAAATCCATTTTATATATCTCTTATTAACTCTTTTAGTTTTTGTAAAGTTTTTATATCTTCTATCAGATAAGTTTTTGTAAAATACCCTATAAAAGTATATTGTTCAAAAATTTTTGAGAGAGTTTTTTCAATATCGATTATATTTTTTGAAACTATCATAAAATCATCTCCCTTTATTCTGAAAACTTTTTCAGTATTATATCTTTTTTGCAACTCTTTGGAGATTTGTCTAAGAAATTCATCTCCTTTTTCCCAGGAGAATGTTTTGTTGAAGTTTGTAAAATTTTTTATAGCTACAGTATAGATATATTTAAAATTTTGCAACTCTTTGATGATATATAAATGTTTTAGATAATCACTGTTATAACATTCTGTTAAGTGGTCTTTAAAAAAATATGCAAATCTGGCATCCAAAAGCGGGTCTTTTGGAGTCTGTTCAAAAATGTTGTTTTGTTGTAAAGTAACATTTTCAAGGGCATTAAGCGTGATATCGACAATTTTTTTGTCAAACCATACATTTGCTAAAGATTTTATCTCTTCAAGAGCGCTCTCTTTGCTTTTTGCAGGCTTGTATATCCTGTTGGTCGTCATAGCGTCAAAGGTATCGGCGATAGAGAGAATTTGTGAAAGAAGAGGGATATCATCTTTTTTTAGTCCGTAAGGGTATCCGCTTCCGTCATATCTTTCATGATGATAGAGTACAATTTGGGCAACATCTTTTAAAAATGTTATATGCTCAAGAATTTCATACCCCTTTTTAGGGTGCATTTTGATGATATCATATTCATACTCATTTAATTTTCCCGGCTTTAGCAAAATGCTGTCAGGAGTTTCTATCTTGCCTATATCGTGCAATTCTCCGGCTTTTTGCAAAGCCTCTATCTGAGTGCTACTCAGTCCCATTTGTTTAGCTATAAGCGTTGCATATTCACTGACTCTTGAATTGTGACCTGCGGTATAGGGGTCTCTGGCTTCTATGGCTTTATTTAGTGAAAAAACCATCTCTTGATAATTTTTTATCCTCTCATTTAGATAGTCCAAATTTTTTTGTTTTAAGTGTTCAACATTCATACAAAGTGATATATCGCCGGACAACTCCTCTATGAGGTTTATCTCTTTTTTCCTAAAGCCGTTTTTATTTATGGTGAAAACTATCAAAATCCCAAAAGGTGTATTTTTGTGACTTGACATAATAGGAGTTGCAAGCATATATGTCAAATATTTAGTCTCTGTCTGCTCTTTAAAAAAACAGTCATCTTTTACAAATTTTTTTATGATAGTTTGACTATGTTTGAAGGATTGCACTACAGAGTTGTTATCATCATTTATATCAATTTGGGCTTCATAGCCTTTTGGAAAATTTTTGGTAGAAGTTATTATATTTAATTTGTCATTTTTTGCCAAAGCTATGCAAGATATTTGATACAGCTCTTCTTCTATAATTTTTTCACAAACCATAGACATTTTTTCTTTTAAAGGTATATCCAAAAGCAATACCTGGTTGACATTTTTGACAGTATTTATGATTTTGTTTAAGTACAGCTCTTTTTGATACTTTTCATTGATAATTTTTGTAGCTTTTTCTACCATTTTGTGAAGAGTTTGATTTATGATAAACAAAATGATAAGAAAAACTGCGAGCAAAGCAAGTGCTATAAGAGTATATTTTAAATATCTGTTTTTTTCAACTTTGATATTCAGGTATCTGTGTAAAATTTGATAGTAGGGCGAGTCTATATCTATCTTGTAATTTTTTAAAACTTTGTCAATAGTTTTTTTAAGTTTTATGTTATTTTTGCTGTACGCAAAAGTTATAGGTATCTGGTCTATGATGATAGCTGTTTCTTTTATGTTTGGGTATTTCTTTTGATAAGTTAAAAAAATTATACTGTTTGAAACTATGGCATCAAGCTCTTTTTTACTTAGTGATTCAAACATTTTTTTATAGCTGTCAAAATATATGACAGAGGCATTTATTTTAAAATCTTTTATATTGTTTAAAAATATATTGGCATGTATATCACCTTTTAAAATACCTACTTTTTTATCATTCAAGTCTATCCATGACTTGATGGGGCTTCCTGTTTTTGTGTAAAGTGTACCAAAGTTTGTAAGTATCGTTTCATTTGCAAAAAGATACTGCTTTTCTCTTTGGGGTGTATGGGCAATGGGGGAGAGTATGTCTATTTCTCCTCTTGAAAGCATTTCAAGGCATTGTGCCCATTTGCATTGTTTGTAAACAAAGTTTAAATCTTTCTCTTTTGATATGATATTTAAGATGGATGGAAAAAGTCCGTCCGGTTTTTCGGATGCGTTTATATATGAAAGTGGAGGATTGTTGTATATACCTACAAATATATCTTTTTTTGCAAAAAGGGGCACATTTGAAAAAAGTACAAAAAACAGTAGAAAAAGAACTCCCCCTTTTAGACTCTTTTTCATGACAAATCCTAAAAAAATGATTTATTCAGTGTTATGAAGTATTTATTAGCAAAGTTAAACCATTTTATGCAATATTATATAACCTATAACATTAAAGTAGTCTTAAATCATTTTGTCAATGTTTCGGGATAGATTTTAATATCTCCTATTACACTATAAGCATAATTGCCTTTTAAAGAAAAGATAGTATAATATCACTTCAAAGTGTAATAACACTTAAATTTTAAGGAGATTATAATGGGAAAATATTTAGAACTTAATGCATCTAATTTTAACGATACTATAAAAGAGGGTGTAGCATTGGTTGATTTTTGGGCTCCATGGTGCGGACCTTGTAGAATGATAGCTCCGGTTATCGAAGAGTTGGCAAATGATTATGAAGGTAAAGCTAAGATTTGCAAAGTAAATACTGATGAAGAGCAGGATATCGCTATCCAGTACGGTATTAGATCTATACCTACAATTCTTTTCTTCAAAGATGGTCAGTTGGTAGATCAAATGGTTGGAGCTGCCGGCAAGCAGGTAATTGCAGAAAAATTGGATGCCCTTTTATAAAAAATGGGCTTTAAAAAAGGGAGAAAAATTTTCTCCCTTAACTATCTCTTTGCATCGTTTTTCGGTGCATTGATGATAGCAAGTGCCTATGCATACTTTAACTATAAGTTTGCAGAGTTTAAATTTATCGATTTTGACAAATGGGTTTTTTATGAAAAAAAAGATATCTTCAAACCCAAAGATGAAAATTATGTAGTTATTATATTTAGTTCCCGCAAAGATAATCTCAAAAAAATAGTAAAAAAAGTAAAAAACAAATACAAAATATTAGCCATAGATATTTACCAAAAAAGATTTAAAAATAGTGAAAAAGTGATATATTTAACCAGTGGCATAAACAGACTCATTGCTTTGATACAAAGGTTCAATATATATGTAGTACCATCTTTGTTTATCATAAAGAGAGTCAAAAAAAACAAATACAAACAAGACAGTATGATAGAGACAATTGGTGATTAACAATTAAAAATGAAAAATAAAAAATTGATGTAAGGATAAAAAATGTTGGATTTAGCGATTATTGGAGGAGGGCCTGCAGGTCTTACTGCTGGACTTTACTCAACCAGGGGCGGCTTGGAAAATGTTGTTATGTATGAAAAAGGTTTGCCCGGAGGCCAAATAACCCAAAGCAGCGAGATAGAAAACTATCCCGGAGTTCCCGGAGAAGTTACGGGTATGGAGCTAATGGAAAGCTGGCCTGCACAATGCATGAAGTTTGGATTGAAGCATGAAATGAAAGAAGTTACAAGAGTGAGCCTCAATGATGACAAAACTTTCAAAGTTTCTATTGCAGGCGGTGAGGAAGTGATAGCAAAAAGCGTTATAGTATGTACAGGCAGTACTCCAAAAAGAGCAGGATTTGAGGGCGAAGATGAATTTTTCGGCAAAGGTGTAAGTACCTGTGCCACATGTGACGGATTTTTCTATAAAGATAAAGAGGTAGCAGTTTTAGGTGGAGGAGATACTGCATTGGAAGAGGCTTTGTATCTCTCTAAAATTTGCTCCAAAGTTTATCTCATACACAGACGTGATGCATTCAGAGCAAGTCCCGCAACAGTTAAAAGAGTTATGGAAAGTAACAATATAGAGCTTGTTTTAAACTCTTCCATCAAAAAAGTATATGGCAATGCCATGGGAGTTGAAGGAGTTTTAACAGTTGATAAAGAGGGGAATGAGAGAGACTTGAAAGTTCCGGGACTTTTTGTATTTGTCGGAATGAATGTAAATAACTCTGTTTTAAAGCAGAGCGACGGCTCATATCTTTGTGATGTAAATGACTGGGGAGAAGTTATAGTGGATCTTTCTATGAAGACATCGGTTCCTGGTTTGTTTGCAGCGGGAGATATTCGCATAGAAGCTCCAAAACAGGTGGTCTGTGCCGCAGGTGACGGGGCAACGGCAGCTATAAAAGCTATATCTTATGTAGACTCTTTAGGAGAATAAATTGATAAAAGTA
>CAZMKH010000074.1:0-6150 GCA_964566455.1 uncultured Campylobacteraceae bacterium
AGCCCTTTTATATCCTGGTTTGCATGGATATTTTCCATATATTCTATATATCGTATCTGCATACCCCGTTTCTTTGAGTATTCAAGCAAATCAACTATCTCATCATCATTTATACCCTTTAGAGGCACGGTATTTATCTTTATCTTCAGCCCCACTTTCAAAGCCTCGTCTATCCCTTCAAGCACATTTTTTAAGACATCTTTTTGTGCTATCTTGTGTGCAACTTCCGGTTTTAGAGTATCTAGTGATATATTTAGCCTTTTAAGTCCGGCATCTTTTAGCTTTTTGGCTGCATCTTTCAAAAGGTATCCATTGGTTGTTATGGCAATGTCCAGCCCTTTTTTATAGTCATTCATCATTTTTATAAATTTATCCAAATCAGACCTCAAAAGCGGCTCTCCTCCGGTTATTCGTATCTTGTCAACCCCTTCATCGATACCCACTTTTAAAAATAAAAACAACTCTTCAAAGCTTAAAAGATTTTCTTTCGGTACCCATGAAAAAGGCTTTTCGGGCATACAGTACTGACATCTAAAGTTACATCTTTCCGTTACGGATACCCTTATATAATTTATCCTTCTTCCAAATCCGTCTATCAACATAATATTGTCCTACTCGTTTTTTTATATTATAGTATAACACAAGTTTATATTTTATTTATTTAAAAATTGTTATAATCATGAAATTTTAAAAGGAGAAAGCCCATGAGTACAATAAATGCAAATCGTACAGACCTTGGCAATGATGATTTCCTTGTATCAAAAACCGATATAAAAGGCCGCATAACCTACTGCAATCAACTTTTTATGAAAGTGGCCGGATACAGCGAAAGCGAACTTCTTGGAAAACCTCACAATATAGTAAGACATCCTGATATGCCGCGTATCATTTTTAAACTTCTTTGGGAGAGAATTCAAAACAAAAAAGAGATATTTGCCTATGTTAAGAACAAAACAAAAAACGGTGGGTATTACTGGGTCTATGCCAATGTAACCGCTTCAACAGATGACAAGGGCAATATTATAGGATACTATTCTGTCAGAAGAAAAGTAAATGAACAAGCCTTGCCTGTCATTGAAGACCTATATGCCAAGCTTTTACAGGCAGAATCAAGAGGCGGTATGGATGCGTCACAAAAGTATTTAAACAATTTGCTAAAAGAAAAAGGAGTAAGCTACGATGAGTTTGTTACATCACTACAGGGATAAAAAGTATGAGATAGTTTTTGGACTTGTCATATTGGGGGTATTACATTATATATTTAAAGATACGCAAAGCAGCATGGCTTTTGCAGGATTGTTTGCAGGCTTTTTCAGCTCCTCCAAAAGTAGTAAAAACAGTAATCTAAAAGATAAAATACAAAAAGTTATAACTGATGCCGCAAACGGCAACCTTGAACCCAGGATTACAGGCATAGATATGAACGATCCGTTAAGTCAAATCGCATGGGGGATAAATGACCTTTTTGATCAGGTAGAAGCTTATATGAGAGATGTAAACACAGCCGTAAGTGCTGCCAGCGAAGGAGAAACCTGGAGAAAAATATATCCTCAGGGGTTAAAAGGATTGTTTCACTACTCTGCAAACAGTCTTGAAAAAGGTGTTGAGGGTATCATTATCGGAAATAAAGAAAAATTCAGAGGTGAACTGGGTGCTAGCTTTGGCAAATTAAACGGTGGAATGATAAAATCACTTCATATCATACAAAATGATATTACTACTTTAATAGATGAAGTAAAAAGCATACAGGATATTACAACACAAACTGCCGAAAAATCAAACAGCAGCCTGGAAACCACAAACGAGCTATCAGACAAGCTAAATACTCTCATAGAGCTCATAGTGGGTATAACCGAGGCGATAAGCTCCCTTAGCGAAAGAAGCAGTGAGATAAGTTCAGTAGTCAACCTCATCAAAGATATAGCAGATCAGACAAACCTTCTTGCTCTCAATGCTGCAATAGAAGCAGCTCGTGCAGGAGAGCATGGGCGAGGTTTTGCCGTCGTTGCCGATGAAGTCAGAAAACTTGCTGAGAGAACCCAAAAAGCAACAAGTGAGATAGCCATCACCATTCAAACCTTGCAGCAAGAAACTAATGACATCCAGGCAAATGCGACTGAGATAAATGAGATAGCGACAACTTCCGGTGAAACAGTCAATGAATTTAAAAATACTCTTTTAGACTTCAACGAAAATGCAAATACTACAGCCAAGTCAGCCAATTTGATAGCCGACAGAAGCTTTACAACTCTTATAAAAGTTGACCATATAATTTATAAAACAAATATTTACTCTTCTGTTATCAATGAAAATCCAAAAGATAGTAACTTTGTGGATGAGAACCACTGTCGTTTCGGACAATGGTATAGCGGTGAAGGAAAAGAAATATATGGAAAAATGCCTGTTTACAAAGCCATAGAAGCACCTCACAGAGCAGTTCACCAATACGCCATAGCAAATGTCGAGCTCATCAAAGAAAGAGGACTTAAAGAGGAGTTAAAAGATACACTTTATGACAACTTTGTAAAAATGGAAGAAAACAGCGACAAGCTGTTTGAAATACTAGATAAACTATCCAGGGAAGAGTAAAGTTACTTTTTCATAAGGTTCATGGACTTGAAAAGTCTGTGAACCTTTTCATCTTTTATAAAGCTTATATTGTAGGGATGTACAAAAAAAAGCTTATCAAACATTTTTGAACACTCTATCTTTTCTATATCCTTTGCCGCATTTCCAAAGAGGATAAGCTTGATATCATACTCTTTTATACCGCACAACAGACTCTCCACAAATGCTCTCCAGGCTCTAAGATGATATTTGCTCTCCTCTTTCTTGGTAAAAATTAGAGCCATATTTAAAAGCAAAACTCCGTTTTTTTCAAAATTGTCTTTTAACTCCAAGGTATTGCTGCAAAGATTTCTACTCTCTATTTTTGCGATAGCGTTTTGAGACAAATCATCTTCACTCAACAAACCTTCGCACAAAAGAAGCATTTTTATAAAATTTCTAAGACTGGTTGCCCTGTTTACCTCTTTTGAAAATCCTTTTGAAGAAAATATCTCTTTTACTCTCGCATCTATAAAAGCGTACCCTATGGCACTCTCTTTTCTTGGATAGGGGTCTTGTCCAAAAAGTATATATTTTACTTCTTGTAAAGGCAGGGTTTTAAACGGGTTTAGAAAATTGTGGATATCTGGAAAAAAAGTTTTATCATTTGCTAGAAAATTCAAGTATTCTTCGTCCAAAGAACCAAGTGACTCTTTTAAGATATCCCTCCACGAAGGATGAATATCTTTTAAAATATTATTTAATTCCTTCAATCTTTAAAACCAACTCTACTTCGCCGATACCTATGCGAAGGTTTCTTGCTATTTCACTGACACTTAAACCTTTGTTGTAAAGATTTACTATCTTTTTCTCATTTGAGCTGTAACTTTCGGGCATTATGGTAAAGTTTTTTATCTTATCATCTATGAGGGTCAATTTTTCTTCCATGTTATCTTTAATTTCTGATAGATATTTTTCCTGCTCATTTTTAAACGATATAACAAACTGTGTTATCTTTTGAAGACTCTCTTCTATGTTTTCATCTATATACTCTTTTATCTCCTGCTTGTCTATCGCACTATTTTTTTGTTTGAGTTCTTTTTCCAAGTCATATATCTTTTTATTTAAATCTTCTATAGCCTTTTCATATAAAAAAAACTTTTTATTCGTTTCGCTGTCTTTTGTTTGTATATAAATCAGCAGTATAAAAAATACAAAGCCTACTGCACCGTATATCAGATAATCATACACTTTTGTTCCTCTTTTTAAGCTCTCTTATCATTACTCTCTCCCTCGCTACTACATATGCACTCCAATCTTTTATATCTTTTTCATGCATAAGTGTTATCTCAGCTGTGTTTTTGCTTACGGCTTTAAAAAAAAGAGGTATCTCCCTCTTGGGAAAAACAGGCATCGCTACCCTGGCATAATATTCTATGCCTGGCGATAAAACATCTTTTTCAAGTTTAAAGTGCTCATACCCTATGCCTTCAATTCTCTGTATATTCTTTAACTTGATAAATTCTCTCTCTTCATTTTTTACCAGTGCGGTTAATTCATCTATCTTTCTGTGAAGCTCCACCATCAAAGTCAAAAGCACTTCATCACTCTCTCTTGTATCACCCTTTGCTTTTGCAAGTTTTAGCCATTGTCCGATGCTGTCTTCTTCATATTCACTTAGGCTGTCATACTCTTTCTTAAACTCTTTATATCTTTTTTCACTCTCTTCATACTCTATCACCAAGGGTGCATTTACTACTCTTACATCATCCATATCATTACTTTGTCCAGATATCTAAAACTATAAGCCCAAAAAAGACAATACCCAGATATCCGTTTATAGTAAAAAATGCTTTGTCTATTTTACCAAAATCTTTATTGACAATTCTATGTTCACTATAAAGCATCACAGCTGCAACCAAAACAGCAAAATATGCAAAAAAACCGCCTCCGTAAGCCAAAACAAAAAAGAACCAAAAAAGAACTGTCAAAGCATGAAAAAGCTTGGATATAAACAAAGTACATTTTACTCCATAAACAGAGGGAATAGAATGCAAGCCCTCTTCTTTGTCAAATTCTATATCCTGCAAAGAGTAAAGCAGGTCAAACCCCGCCACCCAAAATATAACCCCACAAGAAAGCAACAGTGACCAAAGAGGTATATCAGCTTCTACAGCTACTACACCGGCTATAGGGGCAAGTCCCAAAGACAAGCCTAAAACTATATGGGCAAACGGAGAAAATCTCTTAAAAAATGAATATCCTCCCAAAACCAATAAAATAGGAAAACTAAGCCAAAAAGCAAGAGAGTTTACAAAGTATGCCACTACTATAAAAATAAGAGCATTTACACTAACAAACAACAACTGTTTTTGTGAGCTTATTCTTCCATCTACACTTGGTCTTGAAGCAGTTCTAGGATTTTTGGCATCTATGTCCCTGTCAAGATATCTGTTAAACCCCATAGCAAAATTTCTTGCACTTAGTGCAGCCAAAAGTCCAAGAAAAAAGAGCCTCCATCCAAACCATCCATCTGCCGCTACAACCATAGCGGAAAAAATAAACGGCAAAGAGAATATAGAGTGCTTGAACATCACCAATTCATTAAAATCATTCAGTATCTTCTTCATATACAAATGATACAATAACTTTGATAAATTTGTTATTAGGGAGTAAACTCTATGAAAGAGGTGGCGATACTTGGTCCTACAGCATCCGGGAAAACTGCCCTGTCTTTGGAGTTGGCCAAAGTTTGCAATGGTATTGTGCTTTCACTTGACAGTCTAAGTGTATATAAAGAGATTGACATTGCTTCAGCCAAACCGACTATCGAGGAAAGAGGCACAATACCACATTTTGGTATCGATGAGATATACCCAAATGAACACTTTAGCAGCGCACTCTTTTTTGAGACATACAAACTTGCAAAAAAAGAGGCTTTGAAAAATGAAAAAAACCTCATTATCGTAGGAGGAACGAGCTTTTATCTAAAGTCTTTAACAGAAGGATTGAACCCGAAACCAAAAATTTCCGAAGAGGTAAAAAAGAAGATAAAATGTACTTCAGCAAAAGAGGGGTATGAATTGATTAAACAATATGACCCTGTATATGCAGATAAAATTTCTTCCAATGACAAATACCGTATAGAAAAGTGGCTTGAGATATTTTATACTACCAACAAACCTTTAACAGATTATTTTCACTCTTCAAACAAATCACCTCTCATAAAAGATTTGAAGATTTATGAGATAGAGGTAGATAGAAATGAATTAAAAAAGAAGATAGCCCATAGAACTGACAAGATGATTCAATCAGGTCTTATAGATGAAGTGCTATATCTTGAGAAAAAATACACAAGAGCCCCAAAGGCTATGAATTCAATCGGTATAAAAGAGACTTTGGAATATCTTGACGGATATCTAAACTTGCAAGAATTGCAAACAAAGATAACAAACAAAACGGCACAGCTAGCAAAAAGACAATCAACTTTCAACAAATCTCAATTTAAAGGTATCATAAAAGCCGATACCAAAACTTTAAAAACACTTATCCAAGCTTATTTACAAAGTAGTTAAAAAACTGCTTTGCACACCTGCCGCTTCT
>CAZMKH010000075.1:0-6107 GCA_964566455.1 uncultured Campylobacteraceae bacterium
CTTAACAAGTGAAGAGAATTTTTTAAAATTCTCTTCAAAAGCAAAATCTTTATAGCTAAACTGAAGTGCAATGAGTTCTTTAAAAGTCGTCAAAAGTAAGACTTCCTTTGGAGTAATTGGTAACATTGCCCTCGAAAAAGTTTGTTTTTTGATCATTAAACTTACTGAAGCTGTCTACCCATTTTATAGGGTGTCTTGCATCATAAAGTGGTTTAAGTCCTACAGCTTTTAGTCTGTCGTTTGCAAGGTATTTTATGTATTCATCTATTATTTCATCAGTAAGTCCAAGGATTTGACCATTTGTTATATATTTGCCCCAGGATATTTCAAGTTGTACCGCTTCTTCAAACATATGATAAACTTCATCTATAAGTTCACTTGTAAAAAGATCGGGTCTCTCTCTTTTTGTTGCATTTATCATATTTTGAAAAAGAAGAAGATGTGTTACTTCATCTCGCTGGATAAATCTTATCATTTGTGCTGAACCCAGCATTTTACCGCTTCTGGCCAAGGTATAAAAAAATGTAAATCCGCTGTAAAAGTAAAGGCCTTCCAGGATTTGATTGGCAAACATGGCTTTTACTATCTGTTCATCGGTTGGGTTTTCGGCCAGTTTTTCATAAACACTTGCGATATAGTCATTTTTTCCTTTAAGCTGTTTGTCACTTCTCCACATGTCATATATCTCATCAGTATTACTTGATATACTGTCAACCATAACGGCATAGCTTTGAGAGTGCAAGGCCTCTTCGTAAGCCTGTCTTACAAGGATAAGGTTGATTTCCGGGGTTGTTATGAAAGGATTTATATTGTCTATCAGGTTGTTTGTTTGAAGTGAATCCATGAAGATAAGCTGCGAGAGAGCTTTATCATAAGAGATCTTTTCCTGCTCGGTTAAAAGCTTATAATCCCTTACATCTTGTGTCATATCCACCTCTTTTGGAAACCATGTATTGTTTAGCATCATATCCCAAAGATTGTAAGCCCACTGATACTTTATCTTGTTCAGCTCAAATATTCCGGTAGGATTACCTCCAAAAATCTTTCTGTCGCTTACTCCCTCTTTTGAGTCGGGATTATAAATCTTTTTTCTTTCCATATTTTTCCTTTATATTATCTGAACTTTTTTATCGCCTTTGGCAAGCTCACCTATGATGTAGCCATCACTTTTCTCAAGAACCGTATCAACGTTTGTTTTATCAACTACAAGCACCATCCCCACGCCCATATTGAATGTTCTAAACATCTCCTCTTCACCTACAAAATCCATCATGTATTCAAATATTGGAAGTACTCTTATGTCATCTTTTTTGACAACTGCCATCAAATGTTCCGGTAGTACTCTGGGTAGATTTTCTGTGATACCGCCACCGGTAATGTGGGCTAACGCATTGATATAAGGCTTTAATTTTTTAAAAGTTTTTACATATATCTTTGTAGGCTCCAAAAGTACATCTATGAGCTTCTTCTCTTCAAACATATCATCAAAATTGTGCTCCATTTTTTCAAATAGCAATTTTCTAACAAGTGAAAAACCATTGGAGTGTATGCCTGAGCTTGGAAGTGCTATAAGTACATCACCCTCTTTTACTTGGCTTACTCTATCAAGCTCATCTTTTTCTGCAATCCCTACAGCAAATCCCGCCAGGTCAAAGTCATCTTTTTGATACATTCCGGGCATTTCAGCCGTTTCACCGCCTATGAGGGCACACTCACTTTGCAAGCACCCTTCGCTTATACCTTTTACGATAGCGGTTGATTCTTCTACTATAAGCTTGGAAGTCGCATAATAATCCAAAAAAAACATAGGGGTTGCAAAGTTACAGATAAGATCATTTACACACATCGCCACAAGGTCAATTCCAACCGTATCAAACTTCTTGGCTTCAATTGCTAACTTCAGTTTGGTGCCGACTCCATCAGTCGCGCCCAAAATAACAGGCTTTTTATAACCCGAAGGAAGCTCATAGGCTCCGGCAAATGAACCGATACCACCTAACACATTTTTATCAAAAGTTTTTTTAACATAAGGCTTTATCTCTTCAACAAATCTTGCACCCTCATCTATATCAACACCCGAATCTTTATAACTGATTTTACTCACAAAATATCCTTAATCCTCTTTCCACTGACATGGCGGAAAAATCTTTTTAAAAAACCAAATGGAGGGACAAAAATTGGTAAAAGCCCAAACAAGAAGCATCAAAATGACAAACGACTGCAAAACAACCGCAACTTGAAACATGCTCTTATCACCATTTACACCAAGAGCAAAAAAGAGAAGTGTAATACCAAGTACTATGGCAGTTAATATCCTTTGCATTCTTTGATAACACATTTTGACCTCCATAAAGTAAAATACCAAAACAGATAACTGTTGTATTTTAACAAAATTGTGATAAAATATAGATTATGAGAATAATTTTAACAGGCGGCATAGGCACAGGTAAAAGCAGTGCCGCAAAAATATTTAAAGAGCTAGGATACAGAGTTATAGATGCTGATACTATAGCTCACAAAGAGCTTGAAAACTCTCATGAAGAGATAAAAAAACTTTTTGGAGAAGAGTTTGTCAAAGATGGTATGGTTGAAAGAAAAAAGCTCGGGAGTATAGTTTTTAACGATAATATTAAAAAAAGAGAGCTTGAGAATCTCTTGCACCCAAAGATACGAAAAAAGATAAAAGAAGAAGTGCAAAAGCTGGAGTCAAAAAAAGAGAAATTTATCATAGATATCCCGCTCTTTTTTGAAAGCAAGGGGTATGAGGCGGATAAGGTTATAGTAGTTTATGCTCCAAAAGAGATGCAGATACAAAGAGTAGTGAAGCGAGATGGATTGAGTTATGATGAGGCTTTAAAGAGAGTGCAAAGCCAAATGGATATACAAAGAAAAAAAGAGTTGGCTGATATGGTTATTGACAATACAAAAGATATTGAAAATTTAAAAAACGAGGTAAAAAAGATAGATGCAATTTTCAAAATATAGTGCAAGCGGAAATGACTTTGTGATATTTCACACATTTTTAGAGTGTGATAGAAGTGAGCTTGCCAAAAAACTTTGTCACAGACAATTTGGCATAGGAGCGGACGGGCTGGTAGTTTTGCTTCCGGGCTGCTCAAGCGAATATGACTTTAAGTGGCAGTTTTATAACAGTGACGGAAGTGTTGCCTCGATGTGTGGCAATGCAAGCAGAGCCGTAGCACACTATGCTTTCAACAACGGATTGGCTAAAGAGAAAATGAGATTTTTAACGGGGGCGGGCATCATAGAAGCTGAGGTGGAAAATGATATCGTTGAAAGTGCCTTGACCCCAACCAAAATAATCAAAGAGGAGTTTGAAGATGGCGGGTTTACTTGGTCTCTTTATGATACGGGAGTACCTCATCTTGTAACTTTTGTGAATGATTTGAACATGTATGATAAAAAAAGAGCAAGAGATATGCGACAAAAATATAATGCCAATGTAAACTATGCCAAACTTGATAATGGCAAAATGTATGTAAGAACTTATGAAAGAGGCGTGGAAGATGAAACCCTTGCCTGTGGGACAGGTATGGCAGCTTCATTTTTTAGTGCGTTGAGAAAAAATCTTATAAAAGAGAGTATCGAAGTTTATCCAAAAAGCAAAGAAAGATTAATCCTAACTTATAAAAATAATAAAATATATTTTAAAGGAAAAGTTGTAAAAGTTTTTGATATAATAGAATATATAAATTAAAAATTTTATAATTACGGAGAATGAATTTGAAGAAAATTTTAGCGATATTTTTGCTGTTTTCGTCACTTATTTTTGCCGGAGGATTGCCTTCTTGGTATTACAAGATAAAAAATACCTCACTACAAAAGCAAAAATTTGTTGAGATTATGCTGCCACTTATCAAAAAAGCAAATGAAAGAACTTTGAAAGAGAGAAGATTTGTCATCAATTTTTTTGACAAACTGGAAAAAAAGGGCTTTGAAGCCATGAAAAAAGATGAACTAAAAAAGCTCGCAAGGCTTTCTAAGAAGTATAAGATAAAAAATCTTTTTGACAAATATGAGTATCTTTTAAAAATAGACAAAGTTCCCGAGTCTCTGGCTTTGACTCAGGCAGCTATAGAGAGTGCGTGGGGAAAAAGCAGATTTGCAAAATATGCAAACAATATCTTTGGACAGTGGACATACAAGACCAAAGGTCTGGTCCCCGAGCACAGAGCAGAAGGAAAAACCCATAAAATCAAGATATTCCCTTCCTTGCAGGCATCGGTGAATGCTTATATAACAAATTTAAACAGAAATAGGGCTTATGAAAAGTTTAGATTTCAAAGATATCAGGCAAGACTTTTAAATGAAATTTACAGTGGGCTTGATGCGGCTAAAACTCTTAGAGCTTATTCAGAACTAAAAGAAAAATATGTGGCAATGATAAGCCAATTTATGAAGAGGAATAGATTTTTAAAGTATGATACTATAGACAAATCAGGCAGCAAACAAAGCCCGGTCTCAGTATATGCTTTAAATATTTTCTAACTTTCAAACAAATAACTTCCTCCTTTTTTTGGTATAATTAAGCACAAAAAAAGGAGGAGACATTGCCCGGCAATTATAATCTTTTAGATATCCTCTCAGATAAAAAAGTCTTATACGCCGAAGATGAAAAAAGTATAAGAGACAATATTGCAGAAATTCTTGAGCTTTTTTTCGATAAGGTTGTATCCGTTGAAGATGGTATCGAAGCGACCTATGAAATGGAGTTGGAAAGCTATGACGTTCTTATCTTTGATATATGCATGCCCCATATGGACGGCTTGGAAGTTATACAAAAGGTAAGACAAAAAGATAAAAAGATACCTATCATCATACTTTCAGCACATACCGAAGAGCACTATCTTTGGAGGGCGGTTGAACTTAAAATCACAAAATATCTAAAAAAACCCTACGACAAAGATGCTTTTATAAATGCACTAAATGAAGCTGCATCTGAGTTGGTTGACGGAAATATTGCCATAAAGCTAAACGAAGAGTGTATATATAACCCCTGTACAAAAGTGGTATGTGAGGGCAATAAAGACATAAAGCTCTCTAAAATGGAGAGCAGGCTTTTGGAGTATTTTATAAAAAGAGCAAATCAGGTTGTCTCCTTTGAGGATATATTTGAATATTTATGGGACTATGAATCGCCCTCAAAAGAGGCTATCAAATCTTTGGTAAAAGAGATAAGAAAAAAGATAGGAAGTGACTGCATTCAAAGTGTTTACGGCATAGGATACAAGCTTGAGCTTGACTAATTTTGCTTCATCTATATCAGTTAAAACCAAAACCATTATATTGGTTTTTATACTTTTTATATTTTCTGCGGCTCTGTTTTTCTTTGTAAGATACAAAGATGTAAAAGATTTTACCGCTCTTATCCAACAATCAGAGATAAAAAGAGTTGAAATAGTTTACAACCAAACTCTAAAACGAGTCAGCAAATTTTACATCACAAGAGGATATGCCAATATCAACTCTTACGGAATCAGGGAAGCTTTCGAAAAAAATGATAAAAAAGCTCTTCACAGGTTAAGTTATCCAAGATGGCAAATCATCAGCAAAGAAAACAGGTATTTGACATCATTTTGTTTCTATGATGAAAAAGGCATGCTGCTAACATATTTTGGAAAATACCCCGGTAAAAAATTATCTTACTTTGAAAAGATGAAAAAGCCTTACAGCGGTTTTTGGTATGATACAAATGAAGGCTTTATGTATCATGCCGTATCAGAAGCAAGAGATAAAAAAGGAGATATTGTAGGGTATGTTGTATTTATTATAAATCCCAAATATTTTTTGGAGCAAATCAAAAGCATCATGGATGTAAATGTCTATATGCTTTACAAAAATATAAATCATACCATATTGTTTTCTCTTGGCAATGTTAGATATATAAACTATTTAAGATATGACAGCACACCAACAAAAGAAGTAAAAATAGATGATAAAATCTTCTTGCCCTATATAGTAAACGGAAAAGGCATAGATAGCAAAAATAATTTCAAAATCATATTTTTGCAAGATATAACATACTCAAAAACACTTATTCATAAAGCTATCATTCAAAGTATTATAGCTGTGATACTCTTTATGTT
>CAZMKH010000076.1:0-6100 GCA_964566455.1 uncultured Campylobacteraceae bacterium
GCCTGCAAGTATCGGTTACTTTTTTTATACAATTTTTAATGTAACCGATACATACTTTGCAGGACATATCTCTTCTTCTGTTGCATTAACTGCACTTTTATTTAATTTTTCCATATTTTTATGATTATAGCGATTGTGGGAGGCATGAGTCAGGGAACTACAGCTCTTATTGGAAATACACTGGGTGAATATGATAACACAAAAGCAAAAAACATCATACTCAACAGTTTTGTTTTTGCACTGTTTTTGTCATTGGTTCTTGAGATGCTTGAATATTTTGTTTCTGGTAGTTTTAGGTGCCAAAGGTGAATATCTAAAAGAGTCTCTTGCATATATAGATATCATTGTTCTTAGCTCATCATTTTATGTAGGAGCTTTTTTTGTAAATGCAATACTAAATGCTATCGGAAATACTAAAGCTTTTAGAAATTTCTTAATGGGCGAATTCGTGCTCAATATATTTTTTGATTAATGGTTTATAAAAGGTGGGGCGGAAAATAATACTCAAATTATTGAAGTTGGAAAATGATATCTTTATACCACGGCTTTCATTCTTGGTTACACTGGGTGTTTTAAGACAGATTATTATACCTGTAATTGTTTTTATGATACTTAGGGGTACCCTTAAGCTTTTTAAGCTGCCTGTTGTTTACTATTGGATTTCCATGGCTTTAACAATTTAGTTTTCAGCATATTTGATAATGTGGTATTCTAACAAGATTATAAAATTTTAGCTACCCTATCGCCAAATCTAATTTTTTGCATTCTTTCACAAGTTAGATTGACCATTCCTTTTTCAAAAAACATAACTATGGTCGAGCCCATCTCAAATCTACCAAGCTCTTCACCTTTTTTAAAATGAATATCTGCATAACGATATATGGTTATACTCTCTTTTTTTGCATTAGTCTGAATTCTTTCATCAAAATTAAATCTCATTTTTCCTACATTTAAAGCACCGACAAATACCATATAAAAAAGTTTTCCCTCATCTGTTTTACATTCAAGTATAACTCTTTCATTTTTTACAAAAAGGTCAAATACTTTATTGAGATATTTTAAGTTGACCGGATATAAGAGTCCCGGTACATGAACGACTTTTAAAACTTGCATATCAACGGGTACATGATATCTGTGATAATCTTTTGGAGATAGATAAAAGTTTATAAATTTGCCGTTATATATCTTTTTAATATTTTCAGACTCTATAAAAGTTGTCAAAAGTTCATCCGCTTTATAATAAAAACCTTTTATCTGCATTGTTCTGCTTATAAACATATCACCAAGTTCTGTTATCAAGCTATCGCACGGAGAGATTATGGCTTTATCTGATATGTCAAAAACTCTCTGCTTTTTTAACTTTCTTGTAAAAAGTTCATTTAAACTTTTATAACTTCCAAGAGGTTCAAATTCCTGCAAATCCACACCCATAGTTTTTACATAGATAAAATTTATAAGATACTGTAGAGGAAAAACAAATCTGTGTGAAGCAAATTTTCCAAATTTATTTGATATGATATTTGTAATAGCAGGATTAAAAATCAATAAAAGCCCTTATTCTGAATTAGAGGCGTATTATACTATATTTTACTATTTTTATCTATACTCTATGTGACGAGTGGGTTCGCCAAGCTCTTTTTTCATTTTGTCATAACGGATTTGTGCATTTACTTTTTCTTCAAAGCTGATGGGTCTTCTTAGAGATTTGTATTCTACTAGTTTACCATCTTTGTAAACCCCGCTGATACTAGCATATACCCAGTAGTAGCCGTTATCTTTTCTAAGATTTTTTACATACCCCTCCCACTTGCCTGTTTTCTCAAGTGATTCCCAAAGTTCTTTAAAAACGGCTTTGGGCATATCAGGATGACGGACAATATTGTGTGGTTTTCCTATTAGTTCATGGTCATCATATCCGCTTATCTCACAAAAAATATGATTGGCATAAGTAATGATACCTTTTAAGTCAGTCCTCGATATAATAATCTCAGCTTCCGGGACTTTTGTCTCTATAAGAAACATACTGTCACTATAATCTCTCATCTTTAAACCTTTTGTTTTTTGGCAAACTCATATATATCTTTTTTCTTTAAATCTCCGTTGTAAACAACAGTTGCAGGGTCTATTTTGGTTGTATCGCCCTGAAGTACTTTGGGAACAGCTTCAGAACTGTCCAACACTTTTAAATGCTTTTCAAGTTCCTCTTCAGAGTAACTCATTTGCATATCCGCAGCTATCACATGCTTTATCTGTTCTATTACCTTTAGTTTTTCCAACTCTTCTGATACATCCTCGCCTTCAATGGTAACTATTATTCTTCCTTTTTCATCATGAAAGTGATAGTCACAAACTCCACACTTTTTGATATCTTCCAAAACACTTTCTAAATTCTCCGGTCTAGTTTGAACAACTATACTTGATATATTCATTTTATTTTACCCTCCAAAATTTTATTTTATTTTTATCGCTTGTTATTATATTTTTTTCATCTAAAAAAATGATATTTGATATGGGATTGTCATTGTGTGAGAGAGTATACAAATTACTTTGTGTATATACATTAAAAACTGTTATATCATTTTTGCCGTTACTCGCATATCCACATAATTTTCCGCTTGGGCTCAAACCTGTACTGTAAACTATGAAATCACTCTTTTTGTGATATGCCATAGTGCCGTCATCTTTGTAAATCCCACACTTTTTATCTTTGCTTGCAACCGCAATGATGTGATTTTTATAATCAAGCTGATAAACATTGTCAAGATTTTGTCCGCTAAAAGATTTTAAAATTTTGGCATCTTTTACTCTTATGAGTTTTACACTTCCGCTCTCATCTGAAAATACTATAGTAGATTTCTCCTCTCCAAATCTAAAATCAGAAAATTTTGATGCCGAAACCTGTTTATCATATATTATTTTTTTATTTTTAACATCATACAGTATAAGCTCGGAACTGAGCAGGGCCAACAGGATTTTTTCTTTACTTACATATCTTACTTTCATTATGGCCATTTGGTCATTTTCGTCAAACAACTTATGAAGTTTATTGTTATAATAGAGATATACCCTGCTAAATCCTTTCGTTCCCTGAGTTGCTATAAGAATTGTATCATTTGCAACATCAACAGAAAAAACTCTTACATCATTTAAATCACCAAATATATCTTTTATTTTTTTAAACTTTATCTCTTTTAAAAGTTTTTTACTCTGCAAGTCAAATATATCTACTTTTCCACTGTCGGTTGTAGCATATATTTTTTTATTTTTTACCAATAAGTCTATAACTTCACCGTTGGTATCAATAGTTTGTTCAGGCGTTATATCTGTAGCATACAAAGTGATAAAAAACAGTAAAACAACAGCAAACAATCTAACCATTTAGTGCTTCCTCATTGTATCTTTTTTGATATTTTGCCATCTCTATTTTAACTTCTTCAAAATGCTCTGTAGTAACATTTTCATCTTTATACCATTCGACAGTGATATCTCCACCATACTCATCACCCATTTGTTCTATAGCATCTTCAAAAAGTGCCATGTTTTTACAGACAGCTTTTCGTCCCTCAAAAGTATCAACTAGTTCTATATACCAATCGCCCAATCCATTCTCTTTTATAGTTGCAGTAAATTTTATCGGCATTATTCAACCTTTATCGCCCCAACCGGGCATACTTTTATACAAAAACCACAGTTTGTACATTTTTCTTGATCTATCTCAGGTCTAAAGAGTCCTAGAAATTCTATTGCATTTTCCAGACAAATCTCTTTACAGCTAAAACACATCGTTTTGTGCCAACTTATACATTTTAACATATCGATTTTGATATTGGCATTAATCATTTGTTTATCTTCAATCTTTAAAACACCAAACTCACAAATATAAGCACATTTATCACAATACGTACAACCATTTATATTAAAGTCCAATATAGGAGTCTTATCCTTTTGGATAACAATAATTTTTTCATCACAAACTATAGAACATTTGCCATCACACTCTCTACATTTATCAAAATCAGACTCATCCTTGTAGTATGGAGGTCTGATTTTGATGCTCCCCTGCTCCCTTTTGGTAAAGCCAAGAGAGCTAAAAAGCTCTCTTCTTTTTATCATTTTGTTGTATCCACACCTTGGTCGAATGTATTTGCAAGATTTGACCTTTTTGTAGTCAAACTGTTTATATAATCAGGCTTAAAATTATTTCCAACTAAAGGTTTAACATTAGCCTGAACAACATGACACTGCGTACAGTTGTATCTTCCTGGATAGAGTTTTTTCATATGCTCAGCATATACATCATTTGCTCCACCGTTAACTTTTGCTACTACCTTGCCCTCTTTTACAAGTTTACCATTTTTGATAATCTCTGTAGGTCTAAAGTCTATAAAATGTGACTTTGGAATAGGTGTAGCATGTACTGACGGTGCAACACTTGGCATATGACATCCAAGACATGCATTGTTGTTTTTAGTTATAGGCACCAAGCCTTCAACGCTGTGAGGAATAAGAGGAGGTGCATTTACATACGATCTCTCATAAGTTTTAGCTTGTCCCGGAGCTGCTTTTGTGTAAGTTACTTTTTGTAATTTTATCACATTTTCAGTGTGAACAGGCGCTTTTCTCAAACTTAGTGATTCGTCACTCACCGTTCCACTTGTTGTAGCACATCCGACTGCAAGTAATCCTATAGCTACTACACTAAGTAATATTTTAGTTGTTTTTTTCATTATCTTTCTCTCCTTTTTCATTTTTCTCTATTTTTAAAAAAAATCCCAATGCATCATCATCACAAACATCTATACATCTCCCGCAGTTTGTGCATTCACCTGAAAGTACCGGCATAGTCTCTTTTGCCACCATATGTAATACTTGATTTTCCGGACACACAACTTTACATTTCATGCATGCGGTACAAGCTTCACTGTCATGTTTTACTTTCAGTAGTCTAAAACGGCTAATAATGGAGTAAAAGCCTCCCAAAGGACATATGTGTCCGCACCATCCGTTTTTTAGAACGAAAAGATCAAACAGATAAACGACTATCATCATCGCCCATCCAAAACCCATACCAAATATAAGTCCTCTGTGAACAATGGAAATAGGCGAAATAAACTCAAAAGCTGCCAAAGCCAAAAAGTATGACAATATCAGACTTATACCTATAACCCAATATCTTGTTGTTCTGCTTATGGGGGTTTTTTTGGCTATCATATCAAATCCAAACCTCCTTCTGGTCCAGTTTGCCGCATCTGTTATAATGTTTACAGGGCATACCCAGGAGCAAAATGCTCTTCCGGCAAAAATCCCGTAAAAAAGTGTTATAACTACAGCTCCTATAATAAGATTGGAAGATATAACAGCACCCGCCACAAACATTTGAAGTACAGCATATGGATCACTAAGAGGTATCACACCAAAAAGAGAAGAAGTACTCAAGTTACCTGCAAGTACTTTCCATCCATAATAATTTCCTGCTATAAAAAGCAGTATAATGACGACTTGAACAATTCTCCTGGCTATCAAATATGCATAATGTTTCATTGCAATAAATCCCCCAAATTGTTAAGTTTGTCAACTGCCTTTTGTTTGCTTCTCTCATCAATAGTATGAATCTCTTTGGCATTTTTTACTCTTTGTTGATCACCACTATCCCAGCCTTTTACATAATGAGTACCAACTTCTCCTTTTGCATATTCCAAAGGAAGTACAAATATTGCAGCTTTTTCAACTACACATGCATGCTCGCATAAACCGCATCCGGTACAATAGTCACTATGAACAACCGGAAGTAAAAATGCATGTTTTCCGGTTCTTTTATTCATTTGCATATCTATTGTAAGTGCTTTACCCATCAATGGACATGCCCTATAGCAAGCATCGCATTGTAGTCCCCAATAAGCTATACAGCTCTCTTTGTGAACTATTGCCAGTCCCATTCTGGCTTTTGTGATATCAGGCTTTTTTGTCTTTTTATTTACCAATGTTTTTATATCGAGTGCTCCGCTAGGACAGGCTACAGCACAAGGTATGTCATCACACATAAAACAAGGTATTTCTCTTGCTGTAAAATAAGGTGTTCCAAGTGGTTTGTTATCACCCG
>CAZMKH010000077.1:0-6085 GCA_964566455.1 uncultured Campylobacteraceae bacterium
AAAGTAAGCTTCACTCCTATACGAAAAAAAGGGAAGCTCCCATATACTACCATATCGGAAAAGTATGCTTTGGAGTATGGTTTTGATGAAGTTGAGATACATATAGACGCTTTTGAGGGTGATAAAGCCAATCCAAATGTTTTACTGATCGATGATCTTATAGCTACCGGCGGTACCGCAAAAGCTTCGATAGATCTTATAAATAAAGCAGGAGCAAAGTGCTCACATGCATGCTTTATCATCAATCTAACTTTTTTGGAAGGTACAAAAAACTTGGATAAAAATTGTGAAATATATTCAGTCTTGGAGATAGTATAATGTATATACCAAAACCATCCGAATTTGACCCTGACAGTAACGGACATTTTGGAAAGTTTGGAGGCCGATTTGTACCTGAAACTTTGATGCCTATACTTTTGGAGTTGGATGGTATTTATAAAGATTTGCGTTTTGACAAAGAGTTTTGGAGTGAGGTAAATGCTTATCTAAAAGATTATGTAGGTCGACCTTCCCCTTTGACATTCGCTGAAAATCTAAGTAATGAATTGGGTGCAAAAATTTATCTAAAAAGAGAAGATTTAAACCACACAGGTGCTCACAAGGTAAACAGTGTCATTGCCCAGGGCCTGATAGCTAAAAAAATGGGTAAAAAAAGAGTTATAGCTGAAACAGGAGCAGGTCAACACGGTGTGGCTACTGCAACAATAGCAGCTCTTTTGGGGCTTGAATGTGAAATATTTATGGGCGAAAAAGATGTACACAGACAAGAGTTGAATGTATTTAGAATGAAACTTTTGGGTGCCAAAGTTCACTCCGTAAAAAGTGGCAGCAGGACATTAAAAGATGCTATGAATGATGCCATAAGATACTGGGTAACAAATGCAAGAGATACATTTTACATCATAGGAACAGTAGCAGGTCCTCACCCCTACCCTCTTATGGTAAGAGACTTTCAGTCCATCATAGGATATGAAGCAAAAGCTCAGATACTTAGCAAAGAGCATGCTTTGCCTGATTTTGTTATAGCCTGTATAGGCGGCGGAAGCAATGCAATGGGTATATTTAACCATTTTCTTATGGAAGATGGAGTTAAATGCATCGGTATAGAAGCCGGCGGTAAAGGAGTGGATACCCATATGCATGGAGCTTCACTAGAGAAAGGAAGCCCCGGTATTCTCCACGGTCAGCTTAGTTATCTTTTACAAGATGATGATGGTCAAATCCAAGAAGCCTACTCAATCTCAGCAGGATTGGATTATCCGGGAATCGGACCTGAGCATGCATACCTAAAAGAGCTTGGAGAAGTAATGTATGACAATATAACAGACAAAGAAGCACTGGATGCTTTTGTATGGCTTTCGCAGAAAGAGGGAATCATTCCTGCCTTTGAAAGCTCCCATGCTATAGCATATCTTAAAAAAATACCACACGAAAAGCTTGAAAACTCTCTAGTTGTGGTAAATGTTTCCGGCAGGGGTGACAAAGACATGATGCAGGCTAAAGAGATTTTACACTTTGACTAGATAACAATCAAGGATTTTTTTTGGAACAAATGTTTTTAAACTGGCTTATTGAATATGGCTATATTATACTTTTTATATGGAGTATAGCCGAAGGTGAAACAGGTCTTGTGATGGCCGGAGTTTTGTCTCATACGGGAGATATGGATCTAGCTACTTCTATTATAGTAGCCGGTCTTGGCGGATTTACGGGTGATCAGATATACTTTTATATAGGAAGATACAACAAAAAATATATTCACAAACTTTTTAAAACACAAAGACGAAAATTTGCTCTTGCAAATATACTTTTAAATAAATATGGATGGATAGTTGTATTTATACAAAGATACCTATACGGTCTTAGGACAATTTTGCCTATGTTTATAGGAACTACAAGATACAGTGCAAAAAAGTTTGCCATTATAAATTTGATTGCTGCTATGATTTGGGCAAGCATAACTATAACTCTTGCATATATCTTTGGCGAGCAAATCATACAGGTATTGCATCTTGCAAAACAGTATTGGTATATTACTCTTCCTTCCGGTATTGTTATAGCCGGTGGAGTATGGTACTATTTTCATAAAACTACACAAAAATAAACAAAGGGGAATAAAATGAATATAGAAGTTATTGATAAAGCGATAGAAAAAATTGATGCTGAGTGCGAAATAATTTTAGTAAGCAGTGGTGAGCTAAATCACAAATGGATAAAAGATAAAGATAAATTTGAAAAAGCGGGTTTCAAGGCAAAAGAGGATGAGACTCTTTTTTTACCTGAAAGTGGTAGAGTTTACAGCAGCTTGGTTTCTTTTGAGCCCGATGATGTAAGAACTGCAGTTTCCAATGCGCTAAAAGCCATCAAAAAAACAAATTTTAAAAGCGCCAAGATAGGATTGTACACAAAAAATTGTCCTCCTATAAATGCAAGAGCCTTAGCTGAAGGCATAATGCTCGGAAGTTACAGCTTTGATAGATACAAAAGTGAAACAGATAAAAAATCTTTAAAGAGTATAAAAATTTCAACAGAAGATTACAACGGCAATACTTATACTTTTGAATCAACCAAAAAAGCTGTTGAAGAGGGTATAATTATAGCAAATGCCACAAACTGCGCAAAAGATATAGTAAATACTACTCCATATGATATGACTCCGGAAAAATTGGCAAATTATGCTACAGGGTTGGCAAAAGAGTTGGAAAATGTTGAGTGTTTTGTTGGTGATGAAGAGTTTTTGAAAAAGGAAAAAATGGGAGCTTTTTTGGCTGTTGCAAAAGCAAGTAGCAACAAACCGAGACTTATAAAACTAAGCTATAAACCAAAAGATGCTAAAAAAAGATTTGTTTTTGTCGGAAAAGGTCTTACTTATGACAGCGGTGGACTAAGTCTAAAGCCAAGTGAATATATGGTAACAATGAAGTCCGATAAAAGCGGTGCAAGTGCGGCAATTCATATCATAAAAGCCGCAAGTGAGTTAAAGCTTCCTTTTGAAGTTCATGCCGTAATAGGTGCAGCGGAAAATATGATAGGCGGCAATGCCTACAAGCCTGATGATGTTTTAAAAGCAAGAAACGGTAAAACCATAGAAGTTAGAAATACAGATGCCGAGGGTAGACTGGTACTGGCAGACTGCCTGGACTTTGCACAGGACTTAAAGCCTGATTACTTGGTGGACTTGGCAACATTGACCGGAGCTTGTGTGGTTGCTCTTGGTGAGTACACTACGGGCGTTATGGGACACAGCAGTGAATTAAAACACTCCATTTCATCTTCAGCTAAAAAAAGCGGTGAATTAACAGGGATGCTTCCATTTAACAAATATCTAAAAAAACTTTTGAAAAGCTCGATTGCCGATATATCGAATATAGCCAGCTCCAGATACGGCGGGGCTATCACAGCAGGTCTATTTTTGGATAACTTTATAAAAGATGATTTTAAAGACAAATGGATCCACCTTGATATCGCCGGTCCCGCATTTGTGGAAAAAGAGTGGGGATATAACCAAGCTGGTGCAAGCGGTGCGGGAGTTAGAATGTGTACATACTGGCTGAAAGATTTTGCATATAAAATAAAAAATGTTCATAAAGAGGTAAAATAATGGGTGTAAGCGTAGGTATAGTAGGTCTTCCAAATGTAGGCAAATCAACAACATTTAATGCTTTAACAAAAGCTCAAAATGCCGAAAGCGCAAACTATCCGTTTTGTACCATTGAGCCAAACAAGGCAGTTGTGCCGGTACCTGATAACAGACTAAACGAATTGGCCAAGATTGTCAATCCAAACAAGATTCAATACTCAACCATTGACTTTGTCGATATCGCCGGACTTGTAAAGGGTGCCAGCAAAGGTGAAGGTCTTGGCAATAAATTTTTAAGTAACATAAGAGAAGTCGAAGTGATACTTCATATGGTAAGATGTTTTGATGATGAAAACATAACCCATGTTGAAAACTCTATCAATCCTTTAAGAGATATAGAAATCATAGAGAGCGAGCTTATATTTTCCGATATCGAGCAGCTTGAAAAAAAGATAGAAAAACTAACAAGACAGGCAAAAGCTGACAAAAAAGCTATCAAACCGCTTGAAATTGCAAAAGAGTTACTTGCTCATTTAAATGAAATAAAACCGGTAAGCAGTTTTTCTAAAAAAGATGATGAGGATTTTAAAGCTTTGGATAAAGAGCTTAGGTTTTTATCAAACAAAGATATCATCTATGGAGCAAATGTTGATGAAGACTCACTTCTTGAAGATAATGAGTATGTCAAAGCTGTTAAAAAACATGCAAAAGAGGTTGGAGCTGATGTTATAAAGCTTTGTGCCAAGATAGAGGAGGAGCTTGTAGGGCTTGAAGATGATGAAGCGGCTGAATTTTTAAATGAACTTGGCATTGAAGAGTCAGGGCTGAATAAAATCATTAGACTCTCTTTTGATAAACTTGGACTTATCAGCTACTTTACCGCCGGAGTGGTAGAGGTAAGAGCCTGGACAATTAAAAAAGGATGGAAAGCTCCAAAAGCGGCTTCAGTTATACATAATGACTTTGAAAAAGGTTTTATTAGAGCTGAAGTTATAAGCTATGAAGATTTTGTAGCCTGTGGTGGAGAAGCGGGAGCCAAAGAAGCAGGTAAAATGAGACTTGAAGGAAAAGATTATATCGTTCAAGACGGTGATGTAATGCATTTTAGATTTAATGTATAAAGAAACGGATTTAACAAAAGGTGATATCGGCAAACATATAAAAAATATTGCACTGCCTGCAAGTATCGGTTACTTTTTTCATACAATGTTTAATGTAACCGATACATACTTTGCAGGACATATCTCTTCTGTTGCATTAGCTGCACTTTCATTTAATTTTTCCATATTCTTTATGATTATTGCGATTGCGGGAGGCATGAGTCAGGGAACTACAGCTCTTGTTGGAAATGCACTGGGTGAAAATGATAACACAAAAGCAAAAAATATCATACTGAACAGTTTCATTTTTGCACTATTTTTATCATTGGCTCTTACGCTGCTTGGATATTTTGTTTCGCCTTTTTTATTGGTAGTTTTAGGTGCCAAAGATGAATATTTAAAAGAGTCTCTTGCATATATAGATATCATTGTGTTTAGCTCATCATTTTATGTGGGAGCTTTTTTTGTAAATGCAATTTTAAATGCTATCGGAAATACAAAAGCTTTTAGAAATTTTTTAACGGGTGGATTCGTACTCAATATATTTCTTGATTATTGGTTTATAAAAGGTGGGGCGGGATTGGAGCCGATGGGTATAGCAGGTATTGCTCTTGCTACATCGGTAGTAGAATTTTTTGGCTTTTGTTATCTTTTTTGGGTGCTGAAAAAAAGCCATATATTTTCTAATTTACCAAAGTTTCACTTTGATATAAATATTATACTTTCTATTTTAAAGCAGGGGTTTCCACCAACGCTCAATATGATACTTATGGCATTGGGTATGTATATCATAACATACTTTATTGCTGATTTTGGAGATAATGCTGTTGCCGGTTATGGTGTAGCTGTAAGAATCGAGCAGATTGTGTTGCTACCAAGCATTGGCATAAATGTTGCGGTTTTGGCACTGGTATCCCAAAATAACGGTGCAAATCAACATAAAAGAATCATTGATACCATCTCATATGCTAAAAAGATAGGCTTTGTACTTTGGGTATTTTCCATATTTTTTATATTCATTTTTTCAAAAGAGTTGCTATACTTTTTTTCAAATAATACTCAAATTATTGAAATTGGAAAATGGTATCTTTATACCACGGCTTTTGCACTATATGCTTATATGCTGGTTTTTATCCATATTTCTTTGTTACAGGGAATTAAAAAACCATCATTTTTGGTTACACTGGGTGTTTTAAGACAGATTATTATACCTGTAATTGTTTTTATGATACTTAAGTTTTTTAAACTCCCTATCATTTACTATTGGATTTCCATGGCTTTAACAATTTGGTTTTCAGCATTCTTAATAATGTGGTACTCAAAAAAAATTATAAAATCTTAGCTACCCTGTCGCCAAATCTAATTTTTTGCATTCTTTCACAAGTTAGATTGACCATTCCTTTTT
>CAZMKH010000078.1:0-6054 GCA_964566455.1 uncultured Campylobacteraceae bacterium
AGAAAAGCTATGAATGTAAATGATTTGGTTACTGTTGTAATAGATGAAAATATACTGCAAAGCTCAAGTGCAAAAAAAAGTCTATCTAAAAATACCAGTGATAAACTTGGAGGAGGTCTTTTTACCAGCGCCGGAAACAATGCTGCTGTTAATGGTGCATTAAATAAGGTAAACGGTTTGACCAATATCGATTTTGGAACAAATTCACAAAACAGTTTTTCCAGCAAAGGTGACAATACAAGGACAGAATCTTTTACTACAACCATATCCGCAAGAGTTATAAAGATCCTGAATAACGGAAATTATTTCATATCAGGAAGCAGGGAAATGCTTATAAACGGCGAAAAACAGATCATACAAATAAGCGGAGTTATAAGACCTTATGACATAGACCAGACAAACACCATAAGTTCAAAATATATTGCCGATGCCAAGATACTTTATAAAACCGAAGGCTCACTTGATATCAACAATAAAAAAGGGTGGGGTACAAAACTTGTTGAAAGTATTTGGCCTTTTTAGGATAATTGTATGACAGTAGAGAATATTTATATAATTTATGCGTTGAGTTTTTTCATCGTTATAGTTCTTGTTATCCTTTTTGTTTCTATTAAAAATAAAAACGAAACTATAAAAAGTTTAAAAGATGAAATTTTTCAAAAAGATGAAGAGATTGGTGAGTTAAGAGAAAATATATCATCCCTAAAAGCTCATCTTGATGAAAAAAATTATCAATTTGATGAATTAAAAGAGAGATACAAGCAAACACTTGAAGATATAAAAGAGCTGCAAGATACCAAGAGTAGGGATCAGGCTTTGATCGCTACTCTAAATACAACTATCAAAGAACAAAAGAAAAACATTGAAGAGAAACTGGCTTTACTTGAGGAAAACAAAGACAAGCTTACAAAAGAGTTTCACTATATAGCAAACAAAGTTCTTGAAAATAACAGTAAAAAATTTAGCGAACAAAGCTCCCAAAGCGTAAAAGAGATAATCACTCCTGTTAAACTACAGATAGAAGAGTTTAAAAAAAGGGTTGATGACATATATGACAAAGAGGCAAAAGAGAGAAACAGTCTGCTGCACGAGATAAAAACTTTAAAAGAGTTAAATGAAAAAATGAGTCAGGATGCTCTCAATCTTACAAATGCGCTAAAAGGTGAGACAAAACAGCAAGGAACTTGGGGTGAGATGATACTAGAGAGAGTTTTGGAATCATCCGGTCTTAGAGAGGGTGAGGAGTATGAAAGAGAAGTATCGTTAAAAAGTGAAGAGGGTGAGAGGTTTCGACCCGATGTTATAGTAAAACTTCCAGGTGACAGACAAATCATCATAGATGCAAAAACTTCACTTACAAACTATGAAAGATATATATCAAGCAGCAGTAAAGAAGGAAAAAACAAAGAGCTGAAACTGCATATAAACTCCATAAAGGAGCATATCAAAGAGTTGTCAAAGAAAGATTATGAAAAACTTAGCGGAGTAAATTCACTTGATTTTATATTTATGTTTATCCCTGTTGAGGGTGCATTGCTTGTCGCACTGAAAAATGATCCTACTTTGTATGATAAAGCATTTAGAGAGCATATCGTTTTAGTTAGTCCAACAACTCTTTTAGTAGCTTTAAGAGCTGTAGAAAACAGTTGGAGATATGAAAAACAGGCACAAAATATAAAAGAAGTAACTATAAAAGCAGAAAAACTTTATACAAAATTTGTAGGGTTTTTAAAAGATTTTGAAAGTGTAGGTAAAAGTATCAAAAAAAGTGAAGAGAGTTACAATGATGCACTTAAAAAACTCTCCACCGGAAGAGGCAATATCATAAGGCAGATTACCCAGTTTAAAGAGAGTGCAAAAATTTCACCCAAAAATGAAATTCCGCAAGAACTAGTCGATGCTTCTGCGGCTGAATAAAAGGGGAATGCAATGTTTGTTTTGGTTGAATTTATCAATGATATACTTGATAAAATTGTAAACAGTTTTACTAAGGTAGGCGAGATCGCTTTTTAGGTTTACTCACTTATCATTTCCCAAAAAAAGTCAATATGCTTTTCAAACAGTGTAGCCACACTCGAAGTACTCTCTCCATCAAGTCTAAGCAGAGTTGCTTGCATTCTATAAAAAAAGAGGGGGGATAAAAACTCTCTTGCCATAAGCATAGGATCGCTTGAGCGAATCAGACCCTCTTGCATCATTATAAAAAATGCCTGAGAGAGTATCTTTAGATGAGATTGGTGAAAGTCATTTAAAAATATATCTCTTATATTTCTGTTTTGCATCAACTCTATCATCATAAAACGAAAAAACTTTTCTGACTTTTCATCGTATGATAAAAGTTTGAAAGATGTGGCAAATTCCCTCAAAAAACTTTTTCCTTTTTTTGCCGACTCTTCAAGAGGCTTGCCGCTGCTTAAAAAAGACAAAGATGAAGAGGAGAGGGTGGATACGATAGTATTTAAAATATCCTCTTTATTTTTAAAATGATTATACAATGCACTCTCTCTTATCCCGACTTTTGAAGATATCATCCTTACACTTGCACCTTTGTATCCTTTTTGAGAAAAAAGCTCCAATGCAGCATCCAATATCTTCTCTTTTGTAGTTTTTTCCATTCAAATCCCCTAATAAACGCTTTTTGCAATTATACATTAACACTCGTTCATTTGTCAAGTCCTAATATATGAACGAGTGTTAATGTATTAAATTTATATAGTTAACACTTGTTCATATTAATAAGGCATTGAATTATAAATTAACAAATGAATTGAATAGATAGTAACAAATTTTTTTAATTATTGGATGCGCATAAAATGTTAAATATTAGGGCATTTATGTATGATATTTGTTGTATAATCAAATCATTTTAGTTTTATATACTTATTTAATATACTATTAGTGCATACAACTAAATAAGTTTTTATCTTAGATTATCAAACGTTAATGTAATATTTTACATAAAATAATATGTAAAATATTACATATAAAATATATCAATCAATAGAGCATAGCTATAAATTAATT
The DNA here is from genome assembly GCA_964566455.1 of uncultured Campylobacteraceae bacterium. Classification (GTDB taxonomy): domain Bacteria; phylum Campylobacterota; class Campylobacteria; order Campylobacterales; family JALSKU01; genus JALSKU01. The sequence continues at coordinate 3,025 of CAZMKH010000078.1, forward strand.
ATTTATATTTTCAAGAGAATATATATTATGTTAATCATTTAAGACATCTGTCCTGTCAAAATTAACATAATTGCCGGTTAAACATATTTATTGTAAAATTTGGGATAAGAATAAACTTAAGGACTTTATGTTGGACTATTTGCAGATAAATGGCGGTAAAAAGTTAAGCGGCAGTGTTAAAATATCCGGAGCCAAAAATGCAGCTCTGCCTCTTTTGGCTTCTACTATACTCTCTTCCAAACCAATTGTTATAAAAAATGTACCGAATGTAAGAGATATAAATACTCTTTTAAAACTTCTTTCAAACCTGGGCTCAAAGTTTACATTTGAAAAAAACAGAGTAAAAATAGACTCATCTTGTATATCCAGTACGATGGCAAATTATGACATAGTAAAGACTATGAGAGCTTCCATACTTACTTTGGGACCGCTTCTTGCTACTTTTGGACATTGTGAAGTATCGCTTCCGGGAGGTTGCGCTATAGGACAAAGGCCTATAGACCTTCACCTCAAAGCCCTGGAGCAAATGGGAGCAGATATAGAGATAAAACAGGGTTATGTTATAGCAAAAGCTCCCAAGGGTCTTAAAGGTGCTACTATAGTATTTGACAAGATAACAGTAACAGGCAGTGAAAATATCATAATGGCTGCTGCATTGGCAAAAGGAAAAACCCGTATAGTAAATGTAGCTAAAGAGCCTGAAGTGGTACAGCTTTGTGAAGTTTTAAGTGATGCCGGTGTGGATATGGAAGGCATAGGCAGTGATGAACTTATCATAAAAGGCACCGACAGGCAAAAACTTCCCATAAAAGACTTCAGTGTTATTCCTGATAGGATTGAAGCTGGCACATATCTGTGTGCAGGAGCTATTACAAACTCAAAAATAACTCTTGAAAAAATTATCCCCGACCACCTTGAAGCTGTGATGACCAAGCTTGAAGAGATGGGTTTTTCTTTTAAAACAGGTAAAAACAGCACTACCCTCTTCCCTGCAAAAAATATAAAACCAAGTGAAATTATCACTACAGAATATCCGGGCTTTCCTACTGATATGCAGGCACAGTTTATGGCTTTGATGACTCAAGCCGAAGGTGTAAGTATAGTGGAAGAGAGACTTTTTGAAAACCGTTTTATGCATGTCAGCGAAATGCAAAGAATGGGTGCTAGTATCATGTTAAGGGGAAACGGTGCTACAATACAGGGCAAAATAAAACTTTATGGCGCTGATGTAATGGCGACAGACCTTAGAGCAAGTTCAGCCTTGGTACTTGCCGGTCTTGTGGCTGAAGGCACTACAAAAGTACACCGTATATATCACCTCGATAGAGGATATGAAAAGCTTGAAGAAAAGTTTAAGGGATTGGGGGCTGATATTGTAAGGCTAAAAGAGTAACAAAAAAAGATTTAGGTAGCCGGGGTAAAAAAGTTTTTTACTTTTCTAAATCCTGCAACCTAAATCCTAAAACCTTTTTTAAGCTCTTGCTTTTTTAAGCATATCAGCTATCAAAAATGCCATTTCAAGGGCTTGATCGGCATTTAGCCTGGGGTCACAGTGTGTATGGTACCTTGAAGATAATTTTTCTTCGGTAATGTCCCCTGCCCCGCCTATGCACTCTGTTACATTTTGTCCTGTCATTTCAAGGTGAACGCCACCCGCATAAGTGCCTTCAGATGCATGAATTTCAAAAAATCTCTCAACCTCTTTTAAGACATTGTCAAAAACTCTGGTTTTGTAATTATTGGAAGTTTTTATAGTATTACCGTGCATTGGGTCTATACTCCAAAGGACTTTCTTTCCTTCTCTTTCAACTGCTTTTATAAGTTCAGGCAGATATTTTCCTATCTCCTCTGCCCCCATTCTGACTATAACATTGAGTCTTCCCGCTTCATTTTCGGGATTTAGTATATCAGTCAGCTTTATAAGATCAGTCGTGCTCATTGTAGGTCCGGCTTTTACGCCTATAGGGTTTTTTACTCCTCTTAAAAACTCTACATGTGCTCCATTCACATCTCTTGTTCTGTCTCCTATCCAAAGCATGTGTGCTGAACAGTCATACCAGTCACCGCTTGTGCTGTCTTTTCTTGTTAGTGCTTTTTCATAATTCAGCAAAAGTGCTTCATGAGAAGTATAAAGTGTTGTCTGTTTGATATTTGGTGTATTTTTGGAATTTATTCCACACGCATCCATAAAAGCCAATGCCTCGGTTATCTTATCGGTAAGTACTTTGTATCTGCTGTCAAGTTGATTGTCTTTTATAAAACCAAGGTTCCATTTGTTTATCTGATGAAGGTCAGCCAGTCCGCCTCTTGCAAAAGCCCTTAAAAGGTTATGTGTTGCAGCTGACTGGTTATAAGCCCTTATCATTCTATCAGGATCTGGAGTTCTACCCTCTTTTGTGAAAGCTATATCATTTATGATATCACCTCTGTAGCTTGGAAGAGTAACTCCATCCACTGTTTCGGTATCAGAACTTCTCGGTTTAGCAAATTGACCTGCCATTCTCCCTACTTTGACTACAGGACAGCCACCCGAAAATGTCAAAACTACTGCCATTTGCAGCAATACTTTGAATGTGTCTCTGATGTTGTCCGCATTGAACTCTGCAAAACTTTCCGCACAGTCTCCGCCTTGAAGTAAAAAAGCATTTCCTTCTGTAGCTTGAGCTAAGTCATTTTTTAGATTTCTTACTTCTCCCGCAAAGACCAAAGGAGGAAATTTACCCAGTGTATCTTCAACTTCAAGTAATTTTTCTTTGTCAGGATAGGCAGGTTGTTGTTTTATCTCTTTATTCATCCATGTTGAGGGATTCCACTCGCTCATATTAATTCCTTATAAAATATTAAGGGTACCTCTAATAATAGGTAATACCCACAATGGGCTTTGCAGATGTAAAATTGTGCAAGAGATTTATGAGTCCTAGCCGTAGCTAAGATGATTAAATATCTTGTGCAAGATTGCGTCTGCAAAGTCCACCCTTTGGGCATCATCAGCTTTTATCTATACTTCGTTACACCTTTTTGACTTAGCTA
>CAZMKH010000079.1:0-6010 GCA_964566455.1 uncultured Campylobacteraceae bacterium
TTGAAGATAGAGATTAAGAAGCCGGTAAGGTGATTTTGGATAAAATACAGCCTTAATTTTTTAAAAAGGACAGAAATGTTAGAAGGTATAATTAGAGATAGTATCGGTAAAAAAGCTACAAAAGCTTTAAGACGAGATGGTTATCTAATTGCCAATATATACGGCAAAGGGATAGAAAATATAAATGCAGCTTTTAAAAAGAACGAATTTATAAAAGCGGTAAGAAACAAAACTCATTTATTACTTGATGTAAAAGTAGGTGATAAAGAGTTGAAAGTTGCAGTTCAGGAGTATCAAAAAGACCCTGTAACAAATGACCTTTTGCACGTAGATTTAAAAGCGGCAACTCCGGGAGTGGTTTCAAAATTTATGATACCTGTAAAAACTGTGGGACTTGCCAAAGGTATAAAAGACAGAGGTGTTTTGATGGTCTCCAAAAAAAGACTCAAAGTAAAATGTACTCCGGAAAATATACCTGACAGTTTTACACTTGATGTAACTGATTTGGCTGTAGGTGATTCTATACTTGTCAGAGATATTGAAATTCCTGAAAATGTACAAATGATGGAAGCTGACAGAATCGCAGTAGTCGGAGTTATAAAAGCCAAATAATGACTTTGGTCGTCGGTTTGGGCAATCCCGGACCAACTTACAAAAATAACAGACACAATATAGGATTTATGGTCATAGATAAATTTATCTATGACTTGAATCCTTCAAAAATAAATAAAAGTTCTTTCAACGGTGAACTTTACAAAACTTCAAAAACTCTTTTTTTAAAACCTCATACATTTATGAATAATTCGGGACTGAGTGTAGTCCAGGTTATGAAATATTTTGATGTAAACAGAGTCATAGCAATACATGATGATATAGAGATACCATACGGCTCTGTTCGTATCAAACATGGCGGCGGCAATGGCGGACATAATGGCCTAAAGTCTCTTGATGCCCATATCGGTAGAGATTATGACAGGATTAGACTGGGTATTTCAAAGCCTCTTAATAAAGAGGATGTAGCAAATTTTGTTTTGAGTAATTTTTCAAAAAAAGAACAAGTGTGTCTGCCAAAAATTATCTCTTATGCATGTGAGGCTTTGGAATATCTTTTAAACCACACTGCTTTGGAGTGTGCTAGCAAGTACAATATAAAGAAGAGCTTGTGTGAAGTGCCTTCATCTCAGGATATAGTATGAAGTTGCTGATCACTAATCACGAGTCGCTAACCACGAGTCAATGGCCATGTTTAGTTTAAAAATTTATCAAAAATATATTTCACTTATATTTATAAAAAACTTTTTGATAATATTTACTGCTTTACAGTTTTTTTATCTTGGTATTGATTTGATGCAAAATTTTAAAAATTTGCCAAATTCAGCTAACCTGCAAATACTTTATGCACTTTATACATTTTTAAATGCCGTAAACTTTACACTTCCTCTTTCTTTGGTTATTGCCATGATAATATCAAAATTCAATCTTATAAGAACAAACGAAATAATAGCCATGTATGCTTCGGGAATTTCAAAAAATTCACTTATAAAGCCTATATTTTTTACATCGGTTATAGTAACTCTTTTTTATATTTCATTGAATTTTACCAATTTTACATATTCAAGAGAGTATGCTTACAATATTCTAAACCACTCAACTGTTGCAACATCTTCAAATAATCTTTTTTTAAAATATAATGACAATTATATATTTATACAAAAACTAGACCCATTTAAAAAGAAAGCATACGGTATCAGAATATTTAAGATAAAAGATAAAGATTTAAGGACAATTACCAAGGCAAAAAGCGCAGATTTTGTAAAAGAGTATTGGGTGCTAAATGATATTGAGATACTAAGAAAACCGCCCATTGATGAAAAAAATGCAAAACTGAGTAAAATATCTTATAATCATTATAAAACTCTAAAAGGATTTAAGCCTAAAATCATTGAGAATGTTTATGAGGGAAAAAACAGTTTTTCTATTATGGATGCGTATCAGGCTATAAAACTTTTTTTGTCACAAAATGTAAACATTTCAAAGATAAAAGCATCCTTGTTTGCAATGCTTGTTTTTCCGTTTTTTGCTCCACTGCTTAATATGATACTTTTTTACTATCTTCCTGTCAGTAACAGATTTTTTAACCTGGCAATTGCAAGTTCTGCTTTTGTGTTTACCTCTTTGATAGTTTGGGCTATACTCTTTATGTTGATAAAAATGTCGGTTAACGGTGTAATAAATCCGGAGCTCGGCATAATTTTACCTATTTTGCTTTTAGGCTCTTTTGCCTCCTACCTTTACTTAAAAAATAGATAATTTATCTTTTTTTTGATATAATGGATATCAAAAAAGGTAATAAATGATAAACTTTGAAGAGTTGTCAAAAAAGTATCAAACTCCACTGTATGTATATGACTTTGAAAATATCAAAAAAAACTATCTTGAATTAAAAGATGCTTTTAAAGCCAGAAAATCTCTAGTATGTTATGCTGTAAAAGCAAATTCAAATCTCTCTGTATTAAAATTGCTAGCCGAGCTTGAAGCGGGGGCTGATTGTGTATCTATGGGGGAAGTAAAAAGAGCAATGTATGCCGGTATTCCAAAATACAAGATAATATTCAGCGGTGTCGGAAAAAGAGATGATGAGATAGAAGAGGCGATTTTAAGAGATATTTTGATGATAAATATCGAAAGTGAAGCTGAATTTGACAGAGTGGAATTGATTGCGGCAAAACTTGACAAAAGTGCTCGCATAAGCATAAGAGTCAATCCTGACATTGATGCCAAAACCCATCCGTATATTTCCACAGGATTGAATGAAAACAAGTTTGGTGTTGATATAGAAAATGCAAAAAAGCTTTATATAAGAGCCAAAAATTCAAACTATATAGAGCCGATTGGCATTCATTTTCATATCGGAAGCCAGCTGACAGACTTAAAGCCTATTGAGGAAGCTAGCTCTATTGTTGCATCAATGCTCAGACAATTAAAAGTTTTAGATATAGATATCAAATTTTTTGACATAGGCGGAGGCATAGGCATAAAATATGAAGATGAAGAGACTATAAAGCCCTATGATTATGCCCAGGCGATTCTTGCAACTTTAAAAGGTACGGATGTGACCGTAGTTTGTGAACCGGGGCGTTATATTGTCGGTAACAGCGGATATTTTTTAACCGGTGTTCTTTATGAAAAGGAGAACAGTTCAAAGAGGTTTATAGTGGTTGACGGCGGTATGAATGACCTGCTCAGGCCATCTTTGTATAAAGCTTACCATGCCATAGAAGCAGTCAATGTCAAAGGCAAAACCAGTAAATGTGATGTAGTGGGGCCTGTTTGTGAAAGCGGAGATTTTTTTGCCAAAGATGTTGAGCTTCCAAAGCTTAAAAACGGAGATTTACTTGTGATAAAAAGTGCGGGAGCTTACGGCTTTACAATGAGCAGTAATTACAACTCAAGAGGCAGAGCCGCAGAAGTTGCCATAGAAGAAGGCAATGACAGGCTTATTAGAAAAAGAGAGAGTTTTGAAGATTTGATAAGATTGGAAAAAGAGTTTCTGTAATGGCTTCCAAGATAGATTTAAAAAAATTAAGAGAACAAATTGATAGTATCGATGATGATATTTTAACCCTCCTTGAAAAGAGAATGCAAATAGTAAAAAATGTCGGTGAATTAAAACACAAAGTAGGCGGAGCTATCTATAGACCTGAAAGAGAGCAGGAGATTATTGCCAGGCTAAAAGCCCAAAAAAAGGGTATCATAAGTGACGATGCCATAGAAGCGATATACCTTGAAATATTTGCGGCAAGCAGAAACCTTGAGTTGCCTGAGAGAGTTGCATATCTTGGACCCAAAGGAAGCTTTACTCATCAGGTTGCCGAGAGTAGATTTGGTGCTTATGCCGACTACCTGTCACTCAGCGGAATCGAATCCATATTTAAAATACTCGAAAACAAAGAGGCAAAGTATGGGGTGGTACCCATAGAGAATAATACTGACGGCATAGTGGGTATTACGCTTGACTGCCTTGGAAAGTATAATTCCAAAATAGTAGCTGAAGTTGTTATGGACATACATCACTCTTTTGCGTCTTTAAATGATTCGATAGAGGGAATAAAAAGGATATATTCTCACCCTCAGGGCTATAATCAGTGCCGTATTTTTCTTGAAGAACATATGCTTTTGGATATCGAGTTTATCCCTACCAAATCAACTGCCGAGGCAGCCAAAATGGCTTTAAAAGATCCTTTGTCTGCCGCAATTTGTTCCAAGATTGCCGCCAAAATGTATCAACTTCCAATACTATTTGAAAAGATAGAGGATAATTTGGCAAACAAAACAAGATTTTTGATACTCAGTGATTTTAAAAATGACAGAGCCAAACACAATAAAACATCTATATTGGCAAAAACCGAAGACAAACCCGGCGGTCTGGTAAAATTTTTACAAATTTTTGAAAAAGAGAAGATAAATCTTACAAAAATTGAGTCAAGACCTTTGAAAAACAGTAGTTTTGAAACTGTATTTTATCTGGATTTTGAAGGATATATTGATGATGAAAATGTCCAAAGAGTATTAAATAGTGATTATAATATAAAATGGCTGGGAAGTTATGCAGTAAGCAGAAATTAGGAGTAAAAGTTGGAATTTAACAAACAATTAAAAGATATAAAAAATTACAGTGCAGGCAAGCCTATAGAGCTTGTTGTAAGAGAGTATGGAATAGAGCCAAAAGATGTTATTAAGCTTGCTAGCAACGAAAATCCTTATGGAAGCAGCCCTAAAGTAGTCGAGGCAGTTAAAAAGATATGTGATAAAATGTATCTATACCCTGATGACAGTATGTATGAGCTTAAAGAAGGGCTTTCAAAAAGATTTGATATAAAAAGAGATGAGATTATTATAGGAGCCGGAAGCGATCAGATACTTGAGTTTGTCACAAGAGCAAAAGCAAATGAAAAAACTAGTGTACTGATGGCAAAAACTACATTTGCAATGTATGAAATATATGCAAAAGGTGTCGGAACAAATATACTTAAAACCCCAAGCGATACACATAAACTGGATGAATTCTTAAAAATTTATAAAAGCAGAAAAGATATATCTATTATATTTTTGTGTGTACCAAACAATCCTATGGGGGAAACACTGAAAAAAAGTGAAATATATGAATTTCTAAAAGAGATAGATAAAAATACACTTGTTGTCATTGACGGTGCTTATCAAGAGTTTGCCGCATATAAAGATAAACAGATGCAAATAGAGCCAAAGGATGTGGTAGAAAAATTTTCAAACGTTTTATATTTGGGAACTTTTTCTAAAGCTTATGGTCTTGGAGGTATGAGAGTCGGATACGGTATAGCAAGAGATGAAATTATTCAAAACCTTATGAAGTTAAGACCCCCGTTTAACATTACCACCTTGTCTCTCAAGGCTGCAACAGAGGCTTTAAAAGATAACGATTTTGTAGAAAAATGTATAAAAGAAAACTTTTTGGAAATGAAAAGATATGAAGAGTTTGCAGAGCGCTTAGAGATAGAATATATATCAAGTTATACCAATTTTATAACTTTTTTACTCAAAAATGATAAAAATTCTTCAGAAATTTCTAATTCTTTATTAAAAAAAGGTATAATTATAAGAGATTTGAAATCTTACGGACTAAATGCCATCAGGATAACAATCGGTAAGAGAAATGAAAATGACAGGTTTTTTGAAACCTTTTTACAAATTTATAATGCAGGACAGTAATGGATTTTAAGGTACTTTTGCAGCAAATTACCGATACTATACAGAAACTAACCCTTAAACAAAAGAGTGTTATAGCTGCTTCTTTGGTAGCCCTTGTGGGTTTTTTGGTATTTTTGGTTTTATATAACGGTAAAAACGGAAGTAGTGGCTACAGTGTGCTTTTTGATAAAGTTTCTCCTGCAGATTCAGCTCTGATTATCCAACAGCTTGAAAAAGATAACGTACCTTATAAAATTATCAATGAAGGAACTATCGAAGTTCCGAG
>CAZMKH010000080.1:0-5946 GCA_964566455.1 uncultured Campylobacteraceae bacterium
TATACCTACTACAAGTCCTTTTTTACCCTTCATAAACATATTTATCCTTTTTATTAATTTTGTCCGTTTTTTATTATGTCACAAAAACTATCTACCTTCCAGCTCGCACTGCCTATCAAAACTCCATCACAATCTTTTATAGAGATTATCTCCTTTATATTGGAGCTTTTTACACTTCCTCCATAAAGCAAAGGGGCTTTGACTTTGGACCTTAAAGCCGAAAGTACTTCATCTATATCCTCTTTTTTTGCACTTACTCCAGTTCCGATAGCCCATATAGGCTCATAAGCAACTATAAGTTTTTCATACTCCAAATCAATTCCGTCAAACTCACTCCAGAGATACTCCATAGTTTTACCATCATCTCTTGTCTCTTTTGTTTCACCTATGCAGTATATTATCCTAAAACCCTGCTCTTTAAAAAAGTTAAATTTTTGGGCTATAAACTCTTGAGACTCTTTTAGTATCTCTCTTCTTTCACTATGCCCAATGAGTATGGTCTTTATATCAAACTCATCCAACTGCTCCAAACCTATCTCACCGGTATATGAGCCGTTTGTTGTCGGGTAGGCATTTTGAGCACCGACAGTGATATTAGAAGAAATTTTTTCAAATTTATCCAAAGAAGTTGCTGTAGGAAAAACATATATCTCATCTTCGATGCCGTTTTTCACTATAAAATCATCAAGAGTTTTTATATACTCTTTTGTATAAGCTCTTGTATTGTTTGTTTTAAAATTACTGGCATAAATCATTTTGTATCCAATACTTCAACACCGGGAAGTGTTTTTCCTTCAAGTAGTTGCAATGATGCACCACCACCGGTAGAGACAAATGTCATCTCATCTATATCTCCGGCTCTTTTGGTGACATCAGCCGTATCACCGCCGCCTACAACGGTAGTTGCATTTGATTCGGCTATGTGATGACTCATCATAATACTTCCTTTTGCAAATTTATCCATTTCGTATACTCCCATAGGCCCATTCCATATAATAAGCTGTGTATCATTTATGACTTCTCTAAATAGTCTTGAGCTTGCAGGTCCCACATCAAGCCCCATCCATTCATCTGGAATCTCTTGGGCAGGCAGATACTTTATAGGGGCAAATTCATCAATCTTTGGAGCTACTACCAAATCAACCGGAAGGTAAAATTTTACCCCTTGTTTGATGGCTTTATCCATTGTCTCTTTTGCAACATCAATAAGGTCATCTTCTACAAGTGACTTGCCCACACTAAAACCCCTCGCTTTTAAAAATGTAAAAGCCATAGCTCCACCGATAATAATCTTATCCACTTTGTTTATAAGATTTTCTATAGCTTCCAGCTTGCCTGATACTTTACTTCCTCCAATAACTGCCAAAAACGGTCTGTCAGGCTTTTCCAGAGTTTTGCTAAAAAAGTTAACCTCTTTTTTCAGTAAAAATCCTGCCACTCTGTATTTGGGCGGAAACTGTAAAGCAAGAGCATAAATAGAAGCATGCTTCCTGTGACATGCACCAAAAGCATCATTTACATACACATCGGCAAAGGATGACAACTCTTTTGCAAACTCTTCATCATTTGTTGTTTCACCGGGATGAAATCTCAAGTTTGCCAAAAGAAGTATATCTCCCTCTTTGAGACTCGCTGCTTTTGCTTTTGCATCTTCACCAACTACATCACTGGCTTTTAGTATCTCTTTTTTCAAAAGCGTATGAAGTCTTTTTGCAACCGGATTTAGAGAGTATTTTTCCTCATAAACTCCGGGAGTAGGTCTTTCAAAGTGACTTGCCAAAATGATTTTACAGTCATGGTCGATACAGTACATTATGGTAGGAAGTGCTGCTCTTATCCTTCTGTCATCTGTAATATTGCCGTCTTCATCTTTGGGAACATTAAAATCACACCTTATAAAAACTCTTTTACCCTGCAAATCTTCAACATCTTTTATAGTCCTTAACATAGCTTTTACCCTCTATTTGCAAATGTGCATTGCCATATCTACGAGTCTCTCGGAGTATCCCCACTCATTGTCATACCAACTCATAACTTTTACCATATTACCCTCAACAACCTGTAAAAGATCCAAAGGAACGATTGTACTGATGCTCTCACCGTTAAAATCGCTTGAAACCAACTTGTCATTGTCTATTCCTATGAGTCCTTTGAACTCATTTTTACTTGCATTTATGATAAGCTCTTTCAGTTCATCCAAACTAACTTTTTTATCAACTATAACACTTAGATCTATCATGGATACATTTGGAGTAGGTACTCTTACAGCAAGTCCCTGAAGTTTGCCCTGAAGCTCAGGTACTACCAAACCTATTGCTTTTGCAGCTCCTGTTGTAGTCGGGATGATATTTACCGCAGCTGCTCTTGCTCTTCTTAAGTCTTTTTTATGTTTTACATCAAGAAGGTTTTGATCATTTGTATAAGAGTGTATGGTAGTCATCAAACCTTTTTCTATATTCAGGTTGTCATTTAAAAGTTTTACGATGGGAGCTAAAGCGTTTGTGGTACAACTTGCATTTGAGACTATACTTTCGCCACTGTATTTATCACTGTTTACTCCCATAACAAATGTAGGTGTGTCATCTTTTGCCGGAGCGGAAAAAACTACTTTTTTAACCCCTTTTTTTATGTGGGGCATTGCTTTTTCCTGGGTTAAAAGTGCGCCGGTACACTCCAACACCACATCTGCACCATATTTTGCAAACTCCAAGTTATTCGGGTCTCTATCAGAGAAAAATTTTACTTTTTGAGATCCAATTTGCATAAAATCATCTTCAAGTATCTCTACACTCTCATCAAATTTTCCGTGAACTGAATCATATTTTAAAAGATTTTTGGTCATATCTCTTGAACTTGTATCATTTACCGCAACAAGCTCGACTCCCTCTCTTTTTGTAATAATCCTGGCAGCACATCTACCGATCCTGCCAAATCCATTGATAGCAACCTTGAGTGCCATTATCATCCTTTAAAAAAAATATTGAGATATTTTAGTATAATTTGCTTTAAATATGGTTTTAAAGGATATCTTTTGCAAAAAGAGCAAAAACTAAATATCGCAATTTTCGGAGGAAGCTTTGACCCGCCTCACATAGGTCATGAGATGATAGTTAAAAAGGCTTTGGAAGAGTTGGATATAGATATGCTATATGTAGTGCCTGCTTATCTAAATCCCTTCAAGGAGAGTTTTACCGCTCCGCCAAGCATAAGATATGAATGGCTGAAAAAACTTTTTAAAAAATATGACAAAGTAAAAATATCTGATTATGAAATAAAACAAAAAAAAGCTGTTCCAACCATAAAAACAGTAGAACACTTTTACAAAAATTACAATATAAACAAACTGTATCTTATAATCGGTGATGACAATTTGGAAAATTTACATAAATGGCATGATTTTGAGAAGCTGAAAAAATTGGTTACTTTTGTAGTTGCCACAAGAAATAAAAAAGAGTATACAAAAAACTTGAAAATTTTAGAGATATCTGCTAATATTAGCTCCACAAAACTTAGAGAAAATTTAGATACAAGATATCTACCTGCTTCTATCTCAAAAGATATTATAAAATATTACAAGGAACATAATGAACGATAAAATTGATTTGATTACAACTTTAATAGATGAAAAAAAAGGCGAAAACATACAAGTTTTTGATATGAAAGAGAAGGGTTATTTTGTAGATAGTGTTGTAATAGCCACAACCTTGGGTGACAGACATGGAGCAGCACTGCTTGATGCTTTAAAAACTGCACTTAAAGATGCAAAAGAGCATATCATAGCCGTAGAAGAGAGCGATGACTGGATAGTTATGGATTTGGGAGATACTCTTATACACTTAATGACACCCGAATACAGGTCAAAATACAATATAGAAGAGTTTTTAGATAATTACAAAATCGAAAAATTGGGCGCAGAAGGATAAGACTACATCTTATCCTTGGCTTTTATCCCCATAAGTTTTAATCCTACCCTAATACTTAAAGCTGAAAGAGCGAAAACTTTTAAGAGTTTGTCTTCATCTTTTGAGCCTATTACTTTTTGCTCATTATAAGCTTTATGAAGAAATGATGCAAGATTTTTAAGATATTCACTTAGTTTTTGAAGGGCTCTTTGAGCAAAAGCATCTTCCAAAACCTCAGGAAGCAGCAAAGCGTAAAAGAGTAAATTTTTAACATTTTCATTCAAGCCTTCAAGCTTTGTATCGAAAATATCTTCTACCTTTTTTCCACTCTTTTCGAAAAGTTGGTTTACTCTTGCATGGGCATAGTTGATATAATAAATCGGATTGGAACTGTCATTTGCTTTTAGGGTTTCTATATCAAATTCAAGATGGGTATCACTTTTTTTGGTAAGAAAAACAAACCTCAAAGCATCACTGCCTATCTCTTCTACAATATCACTCATAAGTATAAAATTGCCAGCTCTTTTGCTCATCTTGTATGGCTCGCCACCCTTTAAAAGAGAAACCATTTGAGATAGTATTACTTCAAGTCTGTTTTCGTCATATCCCAAAAATTTTACTGCAGCCTTTACTCTCGCGATATATCCGTGGTGGTCTGCCCCCCAGATATTGATATATCTGTCATATCCTCTTTCAAACTTGTCATTGTGGTATATAATGTCACCTGCAAGATAGGTTGCTCTGCCGTCTTCCCTGACCACGACTCTATCTTTTTCATCGCCGAATTCGCTGGATTTCAACCACCATTTACCGGCTTTTTCATACAGTGCGCCATTGCTTTTTAGTTTCTCAAAAACTTCATCCCATCTTTTGTATAACTCTTTTTCGCTTACAAAATTATCAAACTCTATACCGCACTCTTTAAGATTTGACTTTATGAGCTCAAGCATTTTATCTTTTGCCCAGGATGAGAGTTTGTCTATATTGCTTTCATCTTCAAAAACAGAGACTCCAAAAAACTCCTTTGCCTCAAGTGCAAGTTCGGTTATATATTCGCCTCTATAATACTCCTCAGGCCATTTTACTTCACAATCTGTAAATTGTTCCCTACCACTAAGATAAACTGAAAGCCCCAAAAGATATATTTGGTTGCCGGCATCATTTACATAGTATTCAGTATCTATTTTATAACCCAAATGCTTTGCAATCCTGTAAAGCGTATCACCGAATACTGCTCCTCTGGCATGCCCTATATGAAGAGGTCCGGTAGGGTTTGCACTGACATATTCCAAAAGTATGCTTTCATCTTTTGCGCCTTTGGCAAATTTCTCTTCATTTTTGAGTGCCCATGATGCTTCATTATCCAAAAAAGCTTCACTGAGCCTAAAGTTGATATAGCCTTTAAGCGGTTCAACACTACAAAATATCTCTTTGGATTCTAACTTTTTACTTAATTCTTCCGCGATAACAAGCGGGGATTTTCTAAGAGTCTTTGCAAGAGAAAAAGCTACAGGCGTAGAAAAATGACCAAAACTGATATCTTTTGGCTTTTCTATAATAAAATCAACATCAATCTCTTTTTTTAAAGCTTGATAAACTTTTTTTTTCAAACTGCCAACCTATGCTTTGTCTGTTTCGTTGACACTCTCTTTATGAGTCTCTTTTTCTTTCTCTTCTATTTTTTCATTGCTGCTGGATACCTCTTCCTCTTCCTCTTTGACAGCTTTTTTAAAGTCTTTTATACCTTTTCCCAAACCCTTGGCAAGGTCAGGTATCTTTTTTGCTCCAAAAAGTATGATAACTATCGCTAGTATAATGAGTAATTCTTGTGTTCCAAAACCCATAAATTTCTCCTTTAAAATTTTGCTGTATTATACAGATAAAAAACTTAATATTTCATATCTGTTTGTGACCACTCTTTTATAAAATTATCAAGATTTATACTTGAAGTTTTTGTTTTCGCTGCCTTTGCAATGTTAAGAAGCTCTTTTTTTGCATTTTCCAAAATATCATTTACTATAAAATAATCATACTCATGTGCAAG
>CAZMKH010000081.1:0-5869 GCA_964566455.1 uncultured Campylobacteraceae bacterium
AAATTTTATCCGCATTTTTTTTAAATATCTCTTCCAAACTTTTTGCGGCTTTTTGCGCCTCCTCTTTACTTTGATCTTCAGGTACAGGAGCTTTGATACTTTTTAAAAGCAACTCCTCATAACTCTCTTTATAGATACCCAAATCCCCCAGAGATAATGCACCTATGGTTTCTCCATGATATGAATTTTCCAAAGATACAAAGTATGGCTTGGTCAAACCCTTGTTTTTGTTATAATGAAAACTCATCTTTATGGCTACCTCTATCGCACTTGAGCCGTTATCTGCATAAAAACATTTTGTTAGTTTGTTAGGAGTAAGTTCTATAAGTCTTTTGGAGAGCTTTATGATTTGCTCATGCGTAAAACCGGCAAATATAACATGCTCCAAAGTGTCAAGTTGTTCTTTTATCTTATTTTTTATATATTCATTTTGATGTCCAAGGATATTGACCCACCAGGAACTTATGGCATCAATGTAGCTGTTGCCTTCAAAATCCTCAAGATAAACACCCTTTGCACTCTTTATGGGTATCAAAGGAAGTCTCTCATGATCTTTCATTTGAGTGCAAGGATGCCAAATGTACTTTAAATCCTCTCTCATCAAAGATAAATTATCCATATTTTCCCCAATTTCATCATAAATTAATAACAAATTCAATAGAATTATACCTAAAATTAAAAACTGACCTTACGCACCATATCATAAACTGAGCGAAAAGAGAAAGCGTTAGATGCAAGGCGGAGGTTTTTCAGCATAGCTGAAGCTATGGTGAAAGTTCTCCAACGCAGTCAGATAATGCTTTATCTTTTCGCCCTTTGGGTGGCTTTTGCGACATACGATTGACTTCGTTACACCTCCTCACCATAGCTTTGGCTATGACTCGTCGGTGTGCCTCGCACTCGAATACCGCAAAAACCACTCAGTTTATGATATGGTGCGTAAGGTCAGTTAAAAGATTAGAGGATTTTAAATGATTACATGGATGCAAAAACACAGGAAATATTTGGTTATTACCATCTGGATAAGTACTATCGCTTTTGTAGGAGCGGGTTTTGTCGGATGGGGTGCTTACAGCTACAACAGAAACAAAGCGGGAGCTGTTGCAGTAGTAGGAGATAGAAAGATAACTATAAAAGAGATGAATAATGCATATACAAATATATACAACTATTATCAAGACCGATTAAAAGGCGCTCTCACAAGAGAAAAAGCAAAAGAGATGGGCTTGGAAAAGATAGCTTTAGGACAACTCATAAATGAAGCTTTGATGTTAAATTATGCCGATGAATTGGGTCTTACCACACTTGACAGTGAAGTAGAAAATGCACTTAAAAATACAAAAGCTTTTCAACAAAACGGAGTTTTTAACAAAGATCAGTATTACAGGGTGCTAAGAAACATAGGAACAAGAGCCAAAGATTATGAAGAATCACTCAAAAAAGAGATAACACTTAAAAAATTAAACAACATCTTAAGCCTCTCTCCAACTCCTTTGGAAATAGAAACTTTTGGTGCTTCACTTTTTATGCAGGACAAGCTGCAAACAAAAATTATATATGCAGATCCATCCAAAATCACTGTAAACGATGATATATTAAAAAGTTTTTGGCAAAAAAGAAAAAAATCATACCTAACCACAAAAACTTATGAACTCTCTGTCATCAAAGTTCCTGTCTCTTTTATACAGGTTGATGAAAATGAAACAAAAGATTATTACAGAAAGAAAAGATACTCATATACCGATAAAGATGGTAAGATAATGAGTTATGAGGATGCCAAAGAGAGAGTTATAAAAGATTTGCAGTTTAAAAAAGGCAAAAGATTTGCCCTTAAAAAATACCTAGCACTTAAAAGAGGCAAAATAAAAGCCAATGAAAAGATGACCATAAGTGTAAAACAGAGTCTATTCCCCCAGGATAAGCTAAAAACCGCAAGCATAGGGGATGTGCTCAAGCCTTTCACTGTCGGTGATGCTTATGTAGTGGCAAAAGTTACAAAGATAGATATGCCAAAGCCTATGACTTTCGAAGAGGCAAAAAATCTTGTCAAGAAAGATTATCTAAAAATAGCAAAAAAGAAACAGCTTGAAAATGAAGCGAAAAATATTGTTGCCAACTTTAACGGTGGCAAAGATATTGGATTTTTAAGCAGAGATGACATAAAAAAGATAAAAGGCTTAAATGAACTTGAAGCAGTTGAATTTTTAAATCAGGTATTTAACTCTTCAAAGAAAAAAGGCTACAAAGTATTTGGAAACAAGGCTGTTGTATATAAAGTTTTGGAACAAAAATTGCTTGATAAAAATAAACTTAAAACTTACAGCATGTTGCTTGAAAGCAATGTAAAAAATGCCAAGATTGCAGAGATAAACCAAAAGCTGCTTTCTAAGTTGAGAGAAAAGTATCAGATAGAAAGTTTTTACAAAGGACAATAGTTGAGCAGAACTATACTCGGTATTGATATAGGATCAACCAAAATATGTGCTATCATTGCCCAACAAAACGGTGATAAGTTAAAAGTTGCCGGAAGCGGCATCTCCAAATCAAAAGGTGTTAAAAAAGGCATCATAACAAATATAGAGTTGGCCTCAAACTCTATAAAAGAGGCACTCAGCGGTGCAAAAAAAGTAGCAGGTACAAATATAGACAAAGTTATAGTATCCATATCCGGAGCTTACACTAAAAGTGTAGAGAGTTATGGTGTTGTCAATATTCCAGATAAAGAGATAGGTATCAAAGAGATAAATCGTGTTATGATGATGGCTGATCACAATGCCAATATACCGAGTGATTATGAAAGAATTCATGTTTTACCATACAATTTTAAAGTAGATAACCAAGAGTTTATAGATGACCCTCTTGGGATGACCGGTAATAGACTTGAAGTTCATGTACATATCATAACAGCTCAAAAAACATCTCTTAACAATCTTAAAAAATCAGTTGAGTTAGCCGGAGTAAGCATAGACAATATAGTTTTAAACGGTTATGCTTCAAGTATAGCTGTTTTGAATGATGACGAAAAAGAGCTTGGAGTATCAGTTATAGACATGGGTGGAGCGACCTGCAATCTTTGCATCAATACATCCAACAGCATCAGGTACAATGACTTTTTGGCAGTCGGGTCAAACAATATCACAAATGACCTCTCTATGGCTCTACATACCCCGTTAAGTGCAGCAGAAGAGGTAAAGATAAAATATGGCTCACTTAAAAAAGTAAGTAACGAACTCATTGAGCTTCCTATCATAGGGGATGATAACAATACAAATGAAATATCTTTGGAGATTGTATCAAATGTGATATATGCCAGAGTTGAAGAAACTTTGATGATACTTGCCAAATCCATAGATGAAAGTGAATTTAAAGACCAAATCGGAGCCGGAATAGTACTTACAGGCGGTTTTACAAAAATAGAGGGATTAAGAGAGTTGGCTATCGCCATATTTGACAATATGCCGGTTCGAATTGCAAAGCCGAAAAAAATTGACGGAATGTTTGAAACTTTAAAAGATCCAATGTATTCTACCGGTATAGGTCTGATACTTTATGGAGGGGGCTATTTTACCCCTTATGAAATTGATTCAAACAAAAAACTGAGATATAAAAATGAAATCATTGAGCCTACAAACAATATACAAAACATTACTGAAGATTTAAAAGAGGCAAAAAGTGAAGAAAAACCCCAGAAAGACGATATGGTAGATATAAAAAAGATAAAAAAGCAAAGTGGCATAAAAGATAAAATGTCAAAATTTTGGAATACAATAACACAACTATTTTGAGGAGCGCTCAACATGAATGATTTTACAGTCGAAGAAGCAAAACAGGTAGCAGGGGCTTGCATAAAAGTCGTCGGCGTAGGCGGTGGCGGCGGAAATATGATAAACCATATGATAAATGAAGGTGTAAGTGGAATTGACCTCATAGTAGCAAACACTGACGCACAGGCTCTTGATGCATCATTGGCTCCTACCAAAATACAACTCGGTGAAAAAAAGACAAAAGGCTTGGGTGCAGGTATGAAACCTGAAATCGGCAGAGAGTCCGCTTTGGAAAATTATGAAGAGATAAGAAGCTCTTTGGAAAATGCTGATATAGTTTTTATAGCTTCGGGATTTGGAGGAGGTACCGGCACAGGTGCCGCACCTGTAATCGCTCAAGCGGCAAAAGAAGTCGGTGCTTTAACAGTATCGGTTGTAACCAAACCTTTTATGTTTGAGGGAAGAAGAAGAGCAAAACTTGCCGAAGAAGGCTTGAAAGAGTTAAAAAAAGAGAGCGACTCCATAGTTGTTATCCCAAATGATAAACTTTTAAGTATCATAGACAGAAATCTTGGTATCAAAGACAGCTTCAAAATAGTTGACAATATCCTATCCCGCGCCGTTGGAGGTATGAGCTCAGTCGTACTCTCTTACGGAAACAATGATATAAATCTTGACTTTGCCGATGTGCAGACAGTAATGAGCCACAGAGGTATGGCACTGCTTGGAGTCGGAGAGTTTGAAGGTGAGGATGCTGCGGTAGAAGCCATGAAAAATGCTATAGAATCACCGTTGCTTGACAATATGAGTATAAACGGGGCTTTGGGAGTTTTGGTTCATTTCAACATACATCCAAACTGCCCGCTTAGTCAGATAAGTGATGCTATGGGAATAGTTTATGACAATGCCGATGAAGATGCACATGTGATATTTGGAACTACAACTGATGAAAATATGCCTGAAAACAAAGTAAAGATCACAATAGTTGCAACAGGTTTTGAAAGTGAAAAAGAAAAACAAGAAAGCCTTAACCTGGTTGACCCTGTAAGTGAAGCAAGAAAAAAACGAATAGCCGAACTTAGAAAAGTAAGCGGCGGATATGAAGGACAGGGAGATCTTTTAGATATTCCTACTTTTATGAGAAACCAAATGGACTAAATCCATTTGGTTTCTTTAAAATCTTATCTTAACTTGATATAAATCCTTCTGCCTATCAAAAGCAGCAGCGCTACAAGCAATATCTTAAAATCAATCTCACTGCCTTTGTGCATATTTTCAAACCCTACGGAATTTATAACTTTTTCTCCAAGGCTTTGGCTCTTTAAAATATAAGGCGTATAATAAAGAGTAAACAATCCGATACAATATATCACTAAAATAGATATGAAAAAACTAAACTTGTCTCTATCGAGTGAAAAAAATGCTTTAAACTCATAAAAAAGTATAAAAAGTGCGGTAAAATTCAACAGATAATTAAATTTTACAAATATATGACTCATAAGAAGACCGCTTTGATAGTGCGATAATACACCATTTCCCAGTATCGGATCTGGTACAAAAACAACAGGAGCTACAAAAACACCTAGAGTCAATACTCCTCCTGTACATATACCTAAAACTATCACATAAACTGTAAAAATCCAGCTTTTTATCTTCCCTTCTTTATACATTTTCATTCCTTGCTACAAATCCTCTATCAAGTCCTGCCAAATCTTTATAAAAATAAAAATCTTCAAAACCTCTCTTTTTTAAATAATTTCCGATACTCTCTCTCTGGTCATAGCCCATTTCACAGGCAAGCAACTTGATATTTTTATCACAAGCCAAATCAATTATATTCATAAGCACTTCATCGCCTCTAACTCCTCCAAATATAGCCTCTTTCGGCTCATACTCCAAAGGTTTGTCAAGTTTAAAATCATTTGCAACATAAGGAGGATTGGAGACAATGATATCAATATCTTCTTCAACACCGTCAAGATATGATGTGTGATAGAGTTTGATTCTGCCTTCGAGTCCATATTTCTTTCTGTTTGATTCAGCTAATTTTAGAGCATCTTTGGAAATATCTGTGGCTGTTATATCAACATTGGGCAACAAAAGTG
>CAZMKH010000082.1:0-4603 GCA_964566455.1 uncultured Campylobacteraceae bacterium
TATCTTCATCATTTGTCAGTATCAGTCCGCCTCTTGGACCTCTAAGGGTTTTATGGGTTGTAGTGGTAACTACATGACAGTGGGGAAAAGGGTGAGGATGTTCGCCAGCTACTACAAGACCTGCTATGTGAGCAACATCAGCAAAAAGATATGCTCCGACTTCATCGGCAATCTCTCTAAATTTTTTAAAGTCTATCTCTCTGGGATAAGCACTGGCTCCACAGACTATAAGCTTTGGCTGAACAATTTTTGCTATTTTTCTAACTTCATCGTAGTCTATATATCCATCACTGTTTACGCCATAAAAAAAGCTTGAGTAAGTTTTGCCTGAACTGCTTACTTTTGAGCCGTGAGTCAAATGACCGCCCTGACTTAGATCCATTCCCAGTATCTTGTCATAAGGCTTTAAAAGAGCCTGATAAACACCCTGGTTGGCTTGAGAGCCTGAGTTTGGCTGAACATTTGCAAAATTACAGTTAAAAAGTTTGCAAGCCCTGTCTATGGCTAACTGCTCCACTTTGTCAGCATATTCACATCCACCGTAATATCTTTTGTTTGGATAACCCTCGGCATACTTGTTTGTAAATACACTTCCCATGGCTTCCATGACAGCAGGATAGGTAAAGTTTTCACTGGCAATCATTTCAAGATGTTCGCTTTGTCTTTTTAATTCATCTTCGCAAAGCGCATAAATATCAGGGTCATTCTCTTTTAAAAAACTCATTTATCTTCCTTTGTGTCTTTTTGTTTGTTTTCAATCGGTTTCATCGCAGGGAAAAGTATCACATCTCTTATAGAGTGTTGATTGGTTAACAGCATTACAAGTCTGTCTATACCTATACCCTCACCCGCAGTCGGAGGCATAGCATAACATAAAGCTTTTACATAATCTTCATCCATTTCATGGGCTTCATCATCGCCTGCATTTTTGGCATCTATCTGAGACTTAAATCTCTCATACTGATCTTTTGGATCATTTAACTCATTAAATCCGTTTGCTATCTCTTTTCCGGCACAAAAAAACTCAAATCTTTCAGCGATATTCGGGTTTTCATCACTTCTTCTTGAAAGCGGACTTATCTCTATGGGAAAGTCGATGATAAAAGTGGGATTGATAAGCTTATCCTCTACAAAATTATCAAAAAGTTCAGCTTTTAAATGCCCTAAGTCACTTTTTTCATTGACTTTTATATCTTTCTCCTTTAAAAAGTTGATAATTTTTTCTTTATCATTTATTATCTCACTTGGGATGCCTCCTATCTTTGTTAGCGAGTCATCATAAGTAACTTTTGCAAAAGGTGTCTTAAAGTCTATCTTCATTTCGCCGTATTTTATTATTTTATCAAGTCCTAGTTTATCCAAAAGCGTTGTAAAAAGCTCTTCGGTTAGTGCCATCAAATCTTTATAAGTATGGTATGCCCAGTAAAACTCTATCATGGTAAATTCCGGATTGTGGGTCAAATCCATACCTTCGTTTCTAAAGTTTCTATTTATTTCAAAAACCGCTTCAAAACCGCCTACAACCAATCTTTTTAGATAAAGTTCAGGTGCGATTCTAAGATATCTCTCAACCCCTAAAGCATTATGATATGTTACAAAAGGTTTTGCATTTGCTCCACCGGCTATGGGGTGCATCATAGGAGTTTCGACTTCGAGAAACTTTTTGCCTTCAAAAAATGATCTGATAGTGCTTACTATGATACTTCTGGTTTTAAAAGTCTCTTTTACATCCTGATTCATTATCATATCAAGATATCTTTGTCTGTATCTAAGCTCTTTGTCACTCAATCCGTGAAATTTTTCAGGAAGTGGAGTGATAGCCTTGGTAACAAGCGATAACTCTTTGGCATGCAAAGTCAGCTCGCCGGTTTTTGTCACAAAAGGAAAACCGCATACTTTTATAATATCACCGACTTCGATGTACTTTTTTATATCTTTAAACCAATCAGCCCCCAAAGCATCTCTGCTGATGTAAACTTGCAGCAAGCCTTCACTGTCTTCAACTTTTAAAAAAGCAGCCTTGCCCATAAGTCTTAAAAATTTTATTCTTCCGTTTACACATCCAAAAGAGTTTTCATCTCTTTTTTCTTCACTTTGCAAAACATAAGAGAATTTATCCAAAAACTCTTTTGTTGATAACTCTTTGGTGATGTAATGAGGGTAAGGGTTTACTCCCTTTTGTTTTAATTCATCCGCCTTTTGAACTCTTTGGAGTTCATACTCATTTAATTCCAATTTCTTCCTTTATGAATATTTTAGTTTTTTTCTGCACTCTTTACAGATACCGTGAAGTTGCAAAGAGTGGCTTTTTATCAAAAAGTGATATTTTTTGGCAATTTCAAGCTGCCTGTTTTCTATCTGTTCATCCTCAAACTCTATAATGGTACCGCACATATCGCAAATAAGATGATCATGATGCGGTTTTATGGCAATTTCATACTTTTTGCCCGACTGTCCAAAAGAGATAGAAGTTATCATTTTGGACTCCTCCAAAAGGTTGAGGGTTCTATAAATGGTTGCTATACCTATGTTTAGCTTGGGATATTCATTTTTTATCTGCATATAGAGTTCTTCAGGTGTAAAATGCTTGTTGTATTTGTATAAAATCTCTAAAATAACTTCTCTTTGTTTTGTATATTTGAGACTGTTTTTTTTTAAAATATCTTTAAAATGTATTATCAACTCTTCATAGGTGTAGTTAAGCATTACCTTTTTCTCTCATATCCTATTTGTTACTGCCGGCATTATTGTCGGAGGAAATGGTTTGTTTGATGGATTGCACAGCTTTTTTACCATCATCAAATTTAAGTTTTACTATATAGTTTCCGCTTTTTATAAGGTATGGATATATGTATGAATTTTGAAGTTTGCTGTCGATATTGTCCCTGAAAACATCCATGCTTCTCAATGCAAAAATCAATATGGAAAAAAGCAGAAAGATTTTAAGTGAGCCAACCAAAAAGCCAAGAATTCTGTTTAGCAGTCCCAAGCCGCTCAAACTTATAAGCTTTGTAAACAAAAATCCTACAAAAATGGAAGCCAGCCAAAAAGCCAAAAGAGTTACTAAAAAACCTATAAAATATATAGAGGATCTGTTTGATATGTGATATACTGAACTATCTATCATATCACCGACACTTTGAGCATATCTTGATGCTACAAATATTCCGCCTATGATACCTACAAGCCCGAAAACTTCTTTTATAAGTCCGCTAAATAAACCTTTTATGCCAAATATTATCAGCAAAACTCCAACAGCAAGGTCAAAAAAAGAGATATTTTCCATTATTCGGTTACCACCTTGTTTTTTCCACTTTCTTTTGCTTTATATAATGCTCTGTCGGCTCTTTCAATAATAGTGTCGATTGTATCGTTTTGTCTGTGTTCGGTTATGCCTCCGCTCATTGTTATCTTGATGGTTGAATTTTTGTATATAAGTTTACTTTCGCTTATAGTTTTTAAAATTCTCTCGGCTATCTTTTGAGCTTCAGCCAAATCTATCCTGTTAAGAACTACGACAAACTCTTCGCCTCCAAATCTGTAAGTTTTTACTTCACTTCTAAGGCTGTTTTTAAGTACTTTTGCAACATATATAAGAGTTTTATCTCCTGCAATATGACCAAAAGTATCATTTACTTTTTTGAAATCATCCAGGTCAAATATAATAAGTGACAAGTCAAGCTTTTTATCTTTACCGAAGTCAAGTATGGTTTCCAGGTCTCTTAAGAGTGCTCTTCTGTTGTAAAGTTTTGTAAGCGGGTCTATGTTTGACTCTTTTTCAAGCTGGAGTATCTCTTCTTGAAGTTTTATGATAGTTGTATCGGCTTCTTTTAGTGTTTTTAATAAGTTTTTATGAAAATCATTGAAGCTTTCAAGAAGTTTGCTGTTGTCAAGGTCTTCCAAATCTTTTGTAATTTTACTCAAATCTATAGAGCTTTTTTTGATATGCTCGTTTGTTTTGCTAAACTCTTTTATGGATTCTTTTGCTATATGGTAGCAACTATCAACCATTTTGGAGTCTTGGGTATCTATGATAGGCTCTATAAGATATGAATTTTTTTTCATAAGAGCATCTATCTCTTTGTTTTTCCTCTCTTTTAAAAACTCTTTGAAAGAGTCTTGATAATACTTTGGATATGGAGGAATATTTAAATCTTTTAAACGCTTAAAAGCATCGTTTCCAACTTCTACAATATACTTGTTAAGTTCCTGATTTTTCACTTTTTTTCCTTATTTGGATAAAACATTTCAAATATCGCTCTACTGATACGATATACCTATGAGATTTGCCAACTCCTGGGGCTGTGTTGAAAATCTTATAGCGGTATTTTTATCTATCAAATTATTTTTTATAGCTTCTACCATTGATTGTGTTTGGGTTCTCATACCTGACTTCATTTGGTTTAGCTGCATTTGTGAATATATTTGGTGGATTTTGTTTTCTCTTATCAGGTTCGATATAGCAGAGTTTGTCAAAAGTATTTCAAGTATTGCAACCCTACCTCCGCCAAGTTTTGGAAGCAAACTTTGAGATATGATGGCAGTCAATGAAGTTGAGAGCATATTTCTTACCTGTATCTGCTCTCCACCTTCAAAACTGTCA
>CAZMKH010000082.1:4703-5806 GCA_964566455.1 uncultured Campylobacteraceae bacterium
TCACCTACCAGGATGATATCGGGGTCCTCCCTTAGAGAAAATTTTAGTCCGTTTGCAAAACTGTAAGTATCGACTCCGACATTTCTGTGTGAAAATAGGGACTTTTTATTTTGATGTATAAATTCGACCGGGTCCTCTATGGTAATGATATGTTTTTCTTCGGTCATATTAATTTCATTTAGCATTGCTGCCAGTGTTGTTGATTTACCACTTCCTGTAGGTCCTGTTACAAGGATAAGACCTTTTTCCCTTTTTACTATATCCTTAAATATTTTAGGAAGTTTCAACTCATCTATGGAAGGTATGCTCATGGGAATAGTTCTAAAAGCAGCTGCCACTTCACCATTCATAGTGTAGTAATAGTTCACCCTAAATCTTCCAATGTTGGGCAGTTCTATGGCAAAGTCGAGTTCTTTGTTTTCTTCCAACTCTTTTTTTTGCTTGTCGGTTATCAACGAGTAACACATTGACTCTATAGTCTGACCTGTGAGTTTTGGCAAATCAAGCGGGGTTAATTTTCCGTCTATTCTTATCTGGGGTTCACTTCTGCTGACAAGGTGCAAGTCAGAAGCTTTATATTCGGATATCGTTTTTAAAAGTGCTCTTATATCAATACCGGCCATTTATATCCTTACTCTATTATTTTTGGAACTACAAAAAAGCTATCCTCTTTTTTGGGTGCATTTTGCAGTATAATATCTATAACTTCACTGTTTTGTGAAGGCTCATCTTCTCTAAAAGGTGTACCGCCTTCCAGAGTGGTAAATGAAGCATCTTTGTCACTCAAATCCAATTCGTTTAAATTTTCCACAAAGCTTACTATTTCACTTAGGTTATCAATCATTTCATCTTTTTTTTCAGATTTTATCTCTGTCTGAGAAAGTTTTTCAAGTTTTTCCAGAGTCTTAACATCCACTTTCACCTAAAAATCTCCTTTTGCCAAAGCTTTGTCCTGCTATTAAAATTTCGCTATTATATCAAAACAAATTTGAAACTATGCTTTGTATAACTATAAATATAATGAACAATTATAAGCAATTTGTATACCAAAATTAAGGACATCTCTAAAAACCCTATGCACTGATAGCTTTATGAGGTTTTTT
>CAZMKH010000083.1:0-2374 GCA_964566455.1 uncultured Campylobacteraceae bacterium
TGGCACTAAAGCTTGATAGTGACAAGATAAAACTTACTTTTGCTACCTGTAATGTATATGGGATAGCAAAAGAGTCTTGTGAAAATCTTTTGCAAATTTACAATGACGCACAAATAGAGATAAAAGGTAGAGATGATTTGATTGTAGAAGCAGATAAAGTGCTTTTGGGAGTAGCTATAACAAACCTGATAGAAAATGCCATAAAATACTCTGAAGACAAAGTGGAAGTTATCATCGGAGATGACTATATAACCATAAAAGATAACGGTATAGGCATAGAAGAAAAAGAGCTTAAAAATATTACCAAAAAATTCTACAGGGTTTCAAGAAACAGTTGGGACAACTCTTTGGGGCTTGGACTCTCTATAGTATCAAACATCCTGAATCTTCACAAATTCAAACTCCTTATAAAAAGCCAAAAAAACGAAGGCTCCGAGTTTACTATCAAGTTTTAAAATACCTTACCTAATCCAATACAGCATAGTAATAAAATATACTTAAAAAATATTTATCAAATATTTATTTATAAGTAATATTTAGTAATAAAAAGTAAATATATTTAATAATATTTTTTATTATTAAGGATTATTATAGTTTATGTAGATTAAAATTACAGTTAAAATTTATACAACTATATTTACATAAAAATAACATATAAATGTATATGTTAATGTATGCCACTTCTTACTGCTCGACAACTTTGCCGGAAATTAAGAATTTGGCAGGTTGTACTTCGTAACAGGAGGAAAGGGTGAACAATATGAGTATCAGACAAATAGTTTTAGGTGGGTTTTTGATAGTAAACCTTGTTATAGTTTTACTTGTAGGGTTAAGCTACAAAAGTGTAAGTGATGCAAAAAATGGCTTTATCCATATCTCACAAAATGATGATATAGCTCAAGAGTTTGCAAAGACTCAAGAGAGTTTACTAAAAGGTATGGCATATATAAATTTATATTTTGCTCAAAAAAACAGTAAAGATTTGGCTAAATATAAGGAAAACTACAACAAAGCTAACAAAAGCATCCAAAAAGTTGTAAAGTTGGTAAAAAACAATCACTCTATAAAAGATAAGCTTGCCAAATTAAAAAAAATAAGAATAAAGTTAGAAAATTTAAATAGTCACATACTTACAAAATCTGTCAATCCTGAAGAGATAAAAAGTCTTGAAGAAGATATCCTTGATATCATAAGCAAACTACAAAATGACATTGCTGCTTTGCAAGATAGGATAAGCAATGAAAGCATAAGTAAAATAACTACATATAATTTGTTGGTAATGACATTTGGTGTCATAGCTATATTGATAGGTATCATATTATCTTTTGTAATTTCATCCTTTATAACCAAAAATCTAAAAACTGTCCAAGATGCTGCACATGATCTTGCAAGCAGTGACGGTGATCTTACAAAAAGACTTCCTGTTATCGGTAAAAACGAGATAGGGGTTATGGCCAAAGAGATAAATCATTTTATAGATAAAGTTCACGAAACTATAAAAGAGTCAAAAGCAAACGGAAGCGAAAACTCTTCAGTAGCGGCTGAACTTTCAGCTACGTCTTTAGAGATTGGGCATAGAGCCGAGAATGAAGCAAGGCTTGTCAATGAAACGACAACAATAGGTGAAGATGCTTTTGATGAACTTCAAGATATAGTCGATATTATAGAAACAAATGATGAAGTGGTAACGAATGCAACAAAAAGTCTTGCAAGTGCAAATACCGATATAAGAGAACTTTTACATGTTATAGATGCAACAGCGGAAAAAGAGCTGAATCTTGCAGAAAATATTGTGCATCTTCAAGATGAAGCCAACAGCGTCAAAGAGGTTTTGGACCTTATAGCTGATATCGCTGACCAGACCAACCTTTTGGCACTAAATGCCGCTATAGAAGCTGCAAGAGCCGGTGAACATGGCAGAGGTTTTGCGGTAGTAGCTGATGAGGTACGAAAGTTGGCTGAAAAAACCCAAAAAAGTTTAGCAGAGATTACCTCTACCATCAACCTTGTAATACAATCGGTCAACCAGGTAAGCTCAGAAATGCAAGATAACTCCAAGTCTTTTGAAGAGGCTCTAAATAAAGCACAGACTATTGATACACACTTAGATACTGTAGAAGATGCACTAAACCAAGCTGATGAAATAAGTTCCACTTCGGCAAAAAAATCATTTACCATGAAAGATAAAATGTCTGAAGTTATAATAAAGATGAAAGATATAAGAGATATATCAACAGCCAATGCCAGAAGTGTGGAAGAGATAGCCGGTGCAGCTGAACACCTCAGCAATCTAACAGGAGAGCTTAAGGCTACACTTGATGAATTTAAATCCTGATAGATTGGTGATCATAGGGGCTTCCACGGGAGGGCCCGG
>CAZMKH010000083.1:2474-5746 GCA_964566455.1 uncultured Campylobacteraceae bacterium
GGCATAGGTGATGACGGTACAAAAGGCTCTTATAATGCAAAAAACTATCTTCCAAGAGTTAAGATTGTGGCTCAAGATGAAAAAACTTCAAAGGTTTACGGTATGCCAAGAAGTATCAAGGAAGTAGGAATTTGTGATAAAATTTGCTCTATTGTAAAGATAGCAGATGAGATAGAAAAGGATACTTTATAGTGTTTTCATTTTTTAAAAGAAAAAAGGAGAAGAATCTTGATAGCATATTGTCATCAAATTTATCTAAAAATTACTCTTTTGATAAAATGGAAGCTTTAGCTCTTCTTAACGCAATAAAGCAAGAATTTGGACTTGATTATGCAAAACAAGAGTATATAACGATAAAAAAACTTGAAACTTTTGCTAAAAACAACTCCATAGAAAACTATAAAATATTAACCGAAAAATATCATACAGATAATATGCTGAAAAAAGAGCTTATCAATATGTTGACGGTCAATGAGAGTTATTTTTTCCGTGAATTGTTGCAGATAGAAGCTTTTTTGAAAATTGCACAAGAAAAACAAAACTTTTCTATACTTTCAGCCCCCTGCGCTACAGGTGAAGAAGTTTATTCTATAGCTATAAAACTGCAAGAGGAGCTGAGTGATAAAAAGTATACCCTGATGGGCATAGATATAAATTATGAAGCTCTCAACAGGGCAAAAAAGGGTAAATATTCTACTCGTTCTGTTTCAAAAATACCTCAAAACATCTTGCAAAAATATTTTACAAAAAAAGATGGCCTATATAATATCAATAAATATATATTAAATGATATAAAATGGAAACATCAAAATGTTTTTGCAAAAGATTTTATGGATTTGGGTAAGTTTGATTATGTTTTTTCAAGAAATATGTTGATATACTTCAATAATGATGAAAAAAAAGAGCTTTGAAGCAATTTTATAATATATTAAAAAGCGATGGCTATCTTTTTTTGGGACATGCGGATATAAGTTTTGTTCCAAATGGTTTTAAAGTATTTGATTTGGGGCTAAATATATATAAAAAGAGGTAAAAAATGCTTAAAGATTTAAAAAGTGTAACTTCAGATATTTTTAATGAAGTATCGGAAGAGTTTAAAAGCGATGCTTCTGTTCAAGACTTTTTTAAAGATAAAAATAGTTTGGATAAGTTTATAAATGAACACAAAAAGATGCTTTTAGAGTATATAACTACTTTTAATGATGAAAATATAGACGATCAAGAACAATGTAAGCAGTTTTATGAAGCCATAGAGCTGCCTTATGCTATTATTACCAAATATGTAAATCTACTAAAGACAAAGCTGAAAAAGTATTTTCTCAACAAAGCTTCAAGTTATGAAGATAAAGCAATGGTTGTTGAAGAGGTTGCGGATATATTTGATTCCTTGGTAAATGCCATATCTCATGTGCATATACAAAAAGAGTGCAATAGCTCAAGACTTGATATAAGGTCAAAATTTATTGATTATTCACTTTTTAATGTACATGTTACTTGGATAAATGAAGTTATTGATGCGGTATTAAGCAATGATATGGACAATTTTCCTCAAATTAGTGCTAAAAATTGTGATTTTACAAAAATGATGGAGTATCCTGAGAGTCTGATGGTATGTATGGATATAGCTCTTTGTAATCAGCTCGAAGTACTTCACGAACTAGTACACACAAAAGCCAAGATACTTTACAGGTATTTTGTAAAAGGTGAATTTACTCAGGCTTATTTCGTATTTGTAAGCCTTATGGAGAGTTCACATCAATTTTTCTCACTTTTAAAAGAGTTATATTATTTAACATATTCTGACCTTGAAAACAGCTTTTTCAAACTTATTGATATGCTTTCATACAGTGACAAAAAACAGACTCTTACGATATTTGATATTAAAAATATTAAAAAGCTCAATAGCATCTATGGTGAGAGAAAAATAGATGAAATTATAGAAAAGATAAAATATATAGTTGAAGAGTATATGAAGAATCATCAAACAAATGTTCTTGCCATAAGAGCTGTAAGTTCAAATTTTTATATACTTCATTTAAATACTTCTAGAAAAGTGATACAAGAGGATTTGTCAAATATACTGCAAAAATCTCATAAAGTTATAGAGAAAAATTTTCAAAAAGTATTTATAGATTTTTCCTTGGCTTCTTTTGAGTTGGATAAAAGAATTCACTATCAAAAGGATGAATTGGTTCGTATTATGCTATATCTAAAAGAGAAGTCAAAAATAAAAGATGAAAAGATATTTATCTTTGATCAAGAGAGTAAGAACAGTATAAGAAAATGGTTAAATGATAAATATTTTAATATCGAATATATAAAGAAAAAGATAGATAATATGCAGGTAGATGTAATGCTTCAGCCAATATATGATATAAAAAAAGATGATATTTATGCTGTTGAAGCATTGGCTAGATTTAAAGAGGGAAGAAAACTTTTACCTGCCGGAATATTTATAGATACAGTTTACGAGATAGGATTGATAACTGAACTGGATATACTGGTACTTGATGCTATAATGGGTAAAAAAGAGTATATTCTAGAAAAAAAGATAAAAGTTTTTATAAACTCTGCTGCCGAAAGTCTTGCAAGTGAAAAATATTTAAAACATTTGCATAGGTTTTTACATAATTTTTCTATAGACAATGTTATCATAGAGATAACTGAACAACAGGCGTTAAAAAATATAGACGCTATAAAAGAATTTCACGAAAAATATGGAGTCAAATTTGCCATAGATGACTTTGGTAGCGGATATTCGGCTCTAAAAACTGTCTCAGATTTGGTTGAAATTGGATTGATAGAAGTTTTAAAGATAGATGGGGCTTTGATATACAATATGAATAAAAATATTCAGACTCAAAAGATAGTACAAATAATTACCCAAATGTGTACAACATTTGATATATACTCTCTCGCAGAATTTATAGAAAATAAAGAGACTCTAGACATTTTAAAAAGATTTGATACGAGACTAGCTCAAGGATTTTATCTTTCAAAGCCATTAATGATAGAAGAGCTTAGGGTTTTATAATCATTTGCATATATACTCAGTCTTGAGTCATAAAAACAGTTATAAAATGAATGTATATTTATTTTCTTAATAATAATAATATTATTTTTTTAATATAATTTGTAAAATTATATAAAGGATGAGTAGTGGCTTTTATGAAAAAAGAAGAAAAAAAGATAGGTATCATGGAGGCTTCTTTAAAACTTTTTTCTAGCAAGGGGTTTTACAACACCACTATACCGGATATCGCCAAGTCACT
>CAZMKH010000084.1:0-5711 GCA_964566455.1 uncultured Campylobacteraceae bacterium
TAAAAGGCAAGAAGATACCTTTTAGCGATGTCGAAGTTGTAAACTCTGTAATAAATTCAAATACTATCACCTAACTCCTTAAAATGAAAATATTACTACTTGAAGATGATGTTTTGCTCAATGAAATCATTGAGGAGTTTTTGCTTGAGCGGGGGTATGAGGTAGTCAGCTGTTTTGATGGTTTTGAAGCGGAAGATTTGGCATATGAGCAAAAGTTCGATATCTTTTTGTTTGATGTAAATGTGCCTGATATTGACGGTTTTAAACTCTTGAAAAAACTAAGAGAACAAAATATAAAAACTCCTGCTATATTTATAACTTCTTTGGGAGCAACCAGAGATTTGAGTAACGGATTTGAAAGCGGAGCAGATGATTATATCAAAAAACCGTTTGAACTTGATGAATTAAATATAAGAATAAACAATATAAAAAGACTCTATGGCATAGATGAAGATAAAGTATTGACCTTGGGAGAAAAAATAAAATTTGATACGCAAAACAATGTTTTAAAAACAAATGAGGGCGGTATAAACTTAACCAAAAAAGAGTCTTTGGTTTTAAAATACTTAATAGACAATAAAAACAGACCCGTTTCAATCGATGAATTATCTATAAATATATGGGGATATGAAAATTCTCCTACTCCCGCAACCATAAGAACATATATAAAAAACTTAAGAAAATATTTGGGCGAAGATACTATAGAAAATATAAAAGGAGTCGGATATAAAATTAACATTTTATGAAAAAAA
The DNA here is from genome assembly GCA_964566455.1 of uncultured Campylobacteraceae bacterium. GTDB lineage: Bacteria > Campylobacterota > Campylobacteria > Campylobacterales > JALSKU01 > JALSKU01. The sequence continues at coordinate 753 of CAZMKH010000084.1, forward strand.
GACTTTTTACAGTTTTTTATCACTCTATTTTATCTCTTTTACTCTTTTTATTTTTATCATAGCCTATATGTTTTATAAAATGCAGTATAACTATGCTTTTGATTTGAAGATATCAAATATGAAATTGACGGCAAAAAAACTCTCATCAAAAATAATCATACAGCATATGAGAGGAATAAAACCGAAAAAAGCGGATTTTAGTGTACAAAGCAACTATAAAATTATACTTTTGGGATTGAAAAATGATGCCATTGTCGGAAAGATGCCTAAAGGTTTGAGCCTGAACAAAGATATAAATATTGTAAATAAAACCATATACCTTGTAGACCACAGTACTTACGGGCATTTGGGGATTTATAAGATTATTGTAATAGATGACAAATTTTTAAAAAATCATAAACTTTTATATAAAACAATTTTAATATTTAGTTTGATTTATATTGTTATTCTCTTCATAGGATACTTTTTGGCAAAGCTTTTTTTAAAACCGATTGTTACTCAACGGATAAAGCTTGATACTTTCATAAAAGATACTACCCATGAGCTAAATACACCTGTGAGTGCCATCGTAATGAGCATTAACAGCAATAAAATAACACCCAAAACAATTCAGCGTATTAAAATAAGTGCAAAAAGAGTATCTGAGATATACAGTGACTTGACTTATCTTTTTTTGGAACAAAACAAAGAGTTGAACCCTCTGTCGAAAATAAATTTGAAAACTGTTTTGCAAGAACAAATGGAATACTTTTTATTTTTGGCATCGAAAAAAAGAATTGAGGTAATTTCCAAAATAGATAATGTTTCTTTGGCTATTAAAAAAGAAGATTTTCTAAGAATTGCAAACAACCTGATATCAAATGCCATAAAATATACAAACAAAGGCGGCAGGATAGAAATAATCCTTAAAAAAGATAAATTTATTGTAAAAGACACAGGGCAGGGTATACCAAAAACCAAACAAAAAGAGATATTTGACAGATTTACCCGTGCTACAAATGTAATTGGCGGTTTTGGTATAGGTTTGAACATAGTTCAAAATATTGCGCATAAGTATAATTTCAAAATAGATTTGCTTTCTTGTGAAAAAAGAGGAACAACTTTCACAATTTTTTTCTAACTCCATAATTTTTACACACTCAATCCTTTATAATTTCAAAAAACATAAAGGACAATGATGTGGAACAAATAAAACATTCTAAAATATCAAGAAGAACATTTGTAAAAGGAACCATAGCGGTAGCTATGGCTGCAAGTGGCACACTCTCTCTCGGTGCAACTTCAAACAAGCAGTTAAAAAGAGCCAAAGAGAGTATGGACTTGAGTGAAAATGAGTTCTATTTAACCATTGATAAAACAGTTGTTAATTTTACAGGAACTCCTGCAATTGCCACTACGGTAAACGGTATGTATCCTGCCCCGACACTTAGATGGAAAGAGGGGGATGAAGTTACAATTCATGTAACCAACAATCTAAAAGAAGATGCATCCTTGCATTGGCACGGTATCATTTTGCCAAATGAAATGGATGGAGTTCCCGGACTTACATATGAAGGTATAAAGCCCGGAACAACTTTTACCTACAGATTCAAGGTCAGGCAAAATGGAACATTTTGGTATCACTCTCACTCCGGTTTTCAAGAACAGACCGGAATACATGGAGCCATAGTCATAGAACCAAAAGAGAAAGAACCTTTGGAGTATGACAGGGATTATGTGATAGCTCTTTCAGACTGGAGTGATGAAAATCCAAATAAAATCTATAGAAAACTAAAAGTTCAAAGTGATTATTATAATCGCACAGAAAGAACTTTGGGTGATTTTTTTGCTGAAGTAAAGAAAAAAGGATTTGCAAAAGCATTTGATGATAGAAAAATGTGGAATAAGATGGATATGACTGATAGAGACCTATCTGATGTGACAGGAGCTACTTATACATATCTTGTAAACGGCTTCAATCCTGCTACAGGTTTTAAAGCTCTTTTTAAAGATGGAGAAAAAGTCAGGCTTAGGTTTATCAATTCATCAGCTATGACATTTTTTGATGTAAGAATCCCCGACCTTAAAATGAGAGTTGTTGCAGCTGACGGGAACAATGTAAAACCGGTTGATGTAGATGAATTTAGAATAGGAGTGGCTGAAACTTATGATGTGATAGTAGAGCCCAAAGATAATAAAGCTTATGCAGTTTTTGCCCAAAGTATTGATAGAAGCGGATATGCCATAGCACATTTAACGACAGATATAAATACCAAAGCCCAAATTCCAAAAATGGATCCATTACCGATACTTACCATGAAAGATATGGGAATGAGTATGGCGGGTATGAAAATGGGTGGTATGAAAATGAATAAAAACGGTATGGGCATGAAAAACAGCAACAAGATGGGTGATATGGGTTCTATGGGTGGTAAAAAATCAAATATGAAAATGGATAAAAACAAGTCGATTCCAATCACGCCTCTTGAGCAAGCCGAAGGTCCACAAAGCACTATGAAAGCCCAAAATCCACAATACAGGCTAGATGATCCCGGAGTCGGTTTGAGAAACAATGGAAGGAGAGTACTCACTTATGCCGACCTTGAAACGATAGGCAATACTGATAAAGAGAGATACCCTGACAGAGAGATAGTATTGCATCTTACCGGCAATATGGAAAGATATATGTGGTCAATAAATGGTATCCCATATCAAAAATCAAAACCTCTAATGTTCAACTATGGCGAGAGGTTGAGAATAACATTTATAAACGATACCATGATGAATCATCCTATGCATCTTCATGGTTTATGGTCAGATTTGGAAACAGGGAACGGGAGGCTTGCTAGAAAACATACTATTGTAGTCCAGCCGGGTTCCAAGATAAGTACAAGAGTTACGGTCGATGAAAAAGGAAACTGGGCATTTCACTGCCATTTGCTTTATCATATGGCCGGAATGTTTAGAAAAGTAGTAGTGGCGTAAGGTGGAAATAATGAAAAATATGATAAAAACTATAATTTTAAGTATGGGTATTACAACATCGGTATTGGCAGGCGGTACATCAGAGCCGGTAAACTATAAAGTGCTGGTAGATAAATTCGAAAACCAAAACACTAAAGACAATGACACTTTTTCCTGGGATGCAAGTGCATATGTCGGGTATGATTTGGATAAGATTTATGTTTACAGTGAAGGCGATAAAACAAATGGCTCATCTGCAGAGAGTGAGACACAACTACTCTACTCAAAAGCAATATCGCCGTATTGGGATGTACAGTTTGGAGTAGAGTATGACAAAGCGGCGGAGGATTCAAAAACATGGGGTGTCATAAGTTTTGACGGAACGGCTCCATATTTTATAGAGAGTAAAGATTCGCTTCTTATAGGTTCTGATGGAAATTTGGGATTGAAACTGTCTGCAGAGACAGAACTTTTGATAACTCAAAGACTATTTTTTGTTCCAAAAGTTGAAGTAAATATTTATACAAAAGATGATGAAAAAATGGAGATAGGCAAAGGGCTGTCAAATATAAAAACATCTCTCAGACTTAAGTATAAAATTACGCAGGAGATTATGCCATATATCGGTGTAGAACATAATCAAAACTATGGAAATACGTCTGATTTTGCACCGTTAAACGATACATATTTTGTATTGGGTGTCAGTTTTTGGTTTTAAATAAAGGAGAATAGATGAAAAAAATAGTGTTTTTACTGCTTTTTAGTATATCTTTTATGTTTGCAAAATTTACCTCTGTGGATGCAAATGATTTGGTAAAAATGCAAAAGCAGGGTATTGTGGTGATAGATATAAGAACTCCGCAGGAGTGGAAAGAGAGGGGAATTATCAAGGGTGCCAAAACAATAGAGTTTTTCAAAGCCGACGGCAGTGTTGACTTTGTAGGCTTTATGAAAAAATTTACAAAATATGTAAAAAATTCCAAACAGCCTTTTATACTCTACTGTGCCCACGCAAACAGGAGTAAAGTAGTAGGCAAACTCTTTGATCAGCTTGGAGTTGAAAATGTATATGAACTTAAAGGCGGTATAGAGTATGGATGGATAGAAAAAGGAAGAAAAACCGTGAAGTACAAAACAAACTGATACAAAGGGACTAATCCCCTTTGTATACTCTGTTGTTTATATATTTTGCATCAAAAGCCTGTTTGATAAAGTGAGTCGCACATGCAAACCATTGTCATTATAAGAGTTGATAGTGCCTTTTAATTGATGTATGGTTAAAAACTCCAAAAGTTTTGAACCAAAGCCTTTGCGAAACTTTTCCATGTCTGCACCTTTTCTGTTATCGCTAATCTCCATGATAAAGCTTTTGGTTTTGGTTTTTTTCATTATTACTTTTATGCTGGGATTTTTTATTGAAGGGTTAAAAGCATATTTCAAAGCATTTGTTACAAGCTCATTTATAATAAGTCCCAAAGGAACTACCACTTCAGGGTTTAAATGTATATTATCGCAGTTTCTCTGGTATTAAAATCAGTCAAATCACCTGTTGTATACTCTTTTTCAAGGTGAGATCTGCTGTATTTGTAAATATGAAGATAATCATGTAAAGGATATGGAAAGTAAAGTACATTTGAAATATTTTTTTTCGTATTGTTTTTGATTTAAATATAAATCCAGACGGTTGAGTTTTTAAAGCCAAAACTTGCATCGTTATTTCTAAGTTTTTTAAAAAGAGTATTGTTTTTAAGTATGGTTTGTATGGTTTGTGTACCGTTAAAGTCTATATAATACTTTTTTGTTATATCTATGGGAGATCGTGCAAAAAGAGATAAAAATAATAAAACAGGTATAATTTTCTTCACAATATAATCCTTTGTTTATTATATCATTATTATGTCACTTTTTTAAAAAATAATATATACAAATTTTCAATTTCAATTATATAGTATTTGATTATTTTAAAATATATTAAATTAATCTTGATTAAATAACTTGACATTAATCTTTTTCTTT
>CAZMKH010000085.1:0-5701 GCA_964566455.1 uncultured Campylobacteraceae bacterium
ATGGTAGGTAAAAAATTAAATAACGATAATTTTCAACTAGTTACGAATCACGAATCACGAATCACGAATCACGTTTTTCTCATTCAAACAGATACTACCGTAGGACTTCTTTCAAAAGATGTCAAGAGACTGGCTTTTATCAAACAACGAGATGCAAAAAAGCCTTTTTTAAAGAGTATGGCAACCTTTTGTGAGTTGAAAAAAGAGACAAGAATCCCACCGAAATTTAAAAAGCTTGTAAGAAGAAAAAAAAGAACAACCTTTGTATATCCAAACTCCAAAGCTATCAGAGTAGTCCATGATACCCGTCACAGACGATTTTTAAAACGATTTGGATGGATGTATTCAACTTCTGCCAACAAAACCGGCTGCAAATTTGATTTTAGTTACATTAAAGATAGAGTTGATATAATTGTGTATGAAGCCAAAGAGTTTACACAGGAGAGTTCATCATCACTTTTGAAGCTCAGTCGTAAAAAAATGAGGAGGATAAGATGATATCAAAAATTATTAACTCATTTTTTTTAGGACTTATTTTTGTTCTGCTTCTTGATTTTTTGATATTTATTGGTATTAAGATAAATTATATTGATTTTTACAATATCAAAGTATATTACAATGTTCTTTTTGTGGACAATCAGTCATATATTTTACTTTTTGTTTTATCTGCATTTTTTGGATATTTAATATCAAACAAAAAGAGCATAAGAGTATTTGCATATATTTATATATTTCTTATATTTATAGCTCTTTCAACACTTTATAGCCCAATAGGAAAAAGTTTGGGTGAACTGCTTTTTCAAAAAAACAGTCTCTCGTTTAAGGTCGGCAAAATAACATTCAAAGGAGATTTGCTTTACAGAGGAAGAAAACAGACCTACATATACAGAAAAGATATCAATAAAGTTATAAAATTATCCAACAAGGATCTTTTGCAAAGCAAGTGAAGCCAAAGCCAGTCCCATAGAACCTGTCACTCCTACAAAACTTCCCAAACCTTCGCACTTTAGAGGCAATTCTTTAGAATAGACCACTTTGAAATCTTTTTTGAAACAGGATTTTTTCAGTTCATATCTGAATTTTTTGGCAAATGGATCATTGGTCGTTTTCCAAATTGAGTCTATCTCTATCTTTGTGGGATCTACTCTTTTTGCTCCACCGCATGATGATATATATTTTTTATAGTTTTTATTGGCAAGTGCTACTTTGGCAGGAATGTCATCTATAGCATCAATCACAAGGTCAAAATCTTCAAAATCAAAATCCTCAACCCACTCTTTTGTAACTTTTTGTGTTATAGGTGTAACACCCGGATAGAGTTTTGAAAGCACTTCAGTTTTTATTTGACCTAAATTTTCTGAAGCAATTTGTCTGTTTTGATTGGTTAGCTCATATTTGTCAAAATCAACTATCGTTATCTCTTTTATTCCTGTGCGATACAAAGCATCAAGGCAGTGACCTCCGACTCCCCCCACTCCAAAAAGTATAATTTTTGCTTTTTCTATCTTTTTAAAATCTTCACCAAAAAGCAGCCTACATCTCTCATATCTCATATTTCAAGTTTCTTTAAGTTTTCTATTTCATCATAAGATGTCAAGTTAAGCTCAATCGGCGTAATTGAGACATAATTTTCTTCTATTGCATCCAAATCACACATGATATCAGGGCTCCTGCTTTCCCATTGAAGCGGATGGATTCCTATCCAATAATACTCTTCTCCTCTTGGATTTCTATGTAAATGAGCATCATTTCCATAGAGTCTGTAACCTGCTTCAGTGATTTTATATCCTTTTAAGTTTTCTTTTTTGATGGGCGGTATATTGATATTTAAAAATTTTCTTTTTGGTAAAACTATCTCTTTGTTTAGTATCTTTGATGCAATATCACAAGCTACTTCGCAGGCTAGTTCATATCCGTGTATTTGTAAACTTTTATAATGGTCCTTGCACACCTGAGAGATAGCAAAAGATGGAATATCCTGTAAAACTCCTTCCATGGCAGCACTTGCCGTGCCGCTGTAAGTTATATCTTCTCCCATATTGGAGCCTCTGTTTATCCCGCTTATAACAAGGTCGGGTTTTTTTTCATACAGTGCATGCCTGGCAAGGTAAACACAATCACTCGGAGTTCCATCATCAAGTTTAAAAAAATTATCATCAAGTTCAACAAATCTTAAAGGTCTTGTCAGAGTCAAAGAGTGTCCGCAGGCTGATTTTTCAGTAGTTGGAGCCACTACCGTTACATTTACATTTTCAAGTTTTTTTATGGCTTGAACTAGCTTGATAAGCCCCTCACTCTCAAATCCGTCATCATTTGTGATAAGTATCTCTTTTTTCAATTTTTATCCTGTTAGTTTTTATTGTAATTATAGCAAAATATAGATAACATAAAGGATACAAACATGGAGCATGACAGTGAATAAAATATTGGTCTCGTCACTAGAGCCGTCGGCAAATTTACATCTTGAACCGATTTTAAATGAGTTGGGAGATTACGAGCTTGGAGGTATATTCGATCCCAAATTCGGTAAGCCGCTTTATCCCTCTTCAGACTTTTCTATCATGGGTTTTGTAGATGCTCTTTCAAAGATAAAGCTTGCAAAAAAAGCTATAAAGCAGATGGTAGGGCTCAGTTTTAAATATAAAAAAGTTTTACTTATAGATTCTCCCGCATTCAATCTCCCTCTGGCAAAAGCCATAAAAGAAAAAAATCCAAATATAAATATAACATACTATATTCTTCCTCAGGTTTGGGCATGGAAAGCAAAAAGAGTTAAAAAGATTGAAAAATATTGTGATAATTTATGCTCTATTTTACCCTTTGAAGAGAAATTTTACAACAAATCTACCTATGTCGGACACCCTCTTTTGGATGAGATAAAAAATTTTAAAGATAAAGTTACGACAAATAAAGTTGTATCGTTTTTACCAGGCAGTAGAAAAAGTGAGATAAAAGCTTTGATGAAGATTTATAGGGAAGTTGCACTTGAAGTAAAAGAAAAAAAATTACTTGTAATTCCAAGACATTTTTCCAAAAATGATATTAAAGATATATATGGAGATATAAGTGGGTTTTATGTAGTTAATGATGCAAGAAAAGCTTTATATGAGAGTGATTTTGCTTTTGTATGCTCCGGGACCGCCACACTCGAAGCCTCACTTATAGGAGTGCCTTTTGTACTCGTTTACAAAGCTAAAAAGGTTGATTATTTTATAGCCAAAAGGTTTGTAAAATTAAACCATATAGGTCTAGCAAATATCATACTTGATTTTGAAGGGTTGGAGTCTTTGCATAAAGAGTTTATTCAAGATGAAGTTACCAAAGAAAATTTATTAAATGAATACAAAAATTTAGATAGAGAAAAATTTTTTAATCACTCAGTTATATTAAGAAAGATATTGAAACATGGCAGTTCAAAAAATGTAGCCAGAATTTTGATATAATTACGAGATAGGATTTAGAATAAATTATCAATCACCAATCACTAATATGGGAGAATTTAATTGAAAAAAGAACCGATAACACAAGAAGGATATGATAAACTATTGGCTGAAGTCCAAGATCTTCAAAAGGTTCAAAGGCCACAAACAGTTATAGAGATAGATATCGCAAGAAGTCACGGAGACTTAAAAGAAAATGCAGAGTATCATGCGGCAAAAGAGAGGTTGGCTTTTATAGAAGCAAGAATTCATGAACTCAGTACCTACCTGGCTAAAACTCAGGTAGTAGACCCCGGTAGTTATGAGCATGACAAGGTTAGATTTGGCTCAACCGTGACTTTGGAAGATTTGGATAGCGGTGAAGAAGTAACCTATAAAATAGTCGGAAGTTATGAAAGTTCACCCGAAAACGGACTTATATCATACAACTCTCCGCTTACAAAGCAACTTCTTGGAAAAGAGGAGGGCGATGAAGTTGTTATGAGACTTCCAAGCGGTACGAAAGAGTATGAAATCATAGAGATAAAGCCATGAATAAAATAAATGTTGCAGTTGTAGGGGCCAGTGGATTTACCGGACTTGAGCTTATAAAAATACTTATTAATCATCCGGGATTTGAGCTTAAATATGTAGCCAACAGTGAAGGTGGAATGAGTTTGAGTGAGCTTCATCCTGCTCTTACCGGCATTTGTGATATAAATATAGAAAAAGCTGATGCAAAAGAGATAGCAAAATGTGCTGATTTGGCTTTTTTGGCACTTCCGCACAAAACTGCCATGGGCTTTGCAAAGGAATTGCTTGAGCTTGGTGTAAAGGTAGTTGACCTTTCGGCTGATTATAGACTCGAGCTTGATACTTATGAAAAGTATTATTGCCCCCATCAAGACAAAGAGCACTTATGTGAGGCGGTTTACGGACTTCCTGAATTTTTTAAAGAAGATATCAAAAAAGCAAATCTTGTAGCCAACCCCGGCTGTTATCCTACAGCCTCGCTACTTGGGATACTTCCTTTTTGTAAGTATATTGATGAAAACTACCCTCTGTTTATAGATGCAAAAAGCGGAGTCAGCGGAGCCGGAAAAAAGTGTACCGATAAAACCCACTTTGTTTCGATAGATGAAAATGTATTTGCCTATAATCCTTTGAGCCACAGACATGAGCCTGAGATAAAAGAAAAGATGAAGATTGTCTCAAAAGGCACTGATTATGATGTAAACTTTGTACCTCATCTTTTGCCGCTTGTCAGGGGTGAAATGTGTGATATTTATTGTAAGTTAAAAGAGGATATTGATCCTTTGGAGTATTTAAAAGAGTTTTATAAAGATAAAAAATTTATAAGAATTTTTGATAAGCCTGTTGAAATGAAATCAGTTGCAGGAACAAATTTTTGTGATATATTTGTCAAAAAATCGGGCTCAAATCTATATATATGCTCTACTATAGACAATATATTAAAAGGCTCATCTTCAGGAGCGGTAGTCAATGCCAATATAATGAGCGGCTATGCAGAAGATATGGGGATACCCGTTATTGCCTATGTTCCCTAATGTTATAAAAGAGGGTGCATTTTTTGTAGCTGATGCTCATGTCAATGAAAAAAGAGATGAACTCTACTATTTTTTAGAGCAGATTAGAAATTCTACATTAAATCCAAGTCAACTTTTTTTAATGGGTGATATATTTGATCTTCTTGTCGGAGGGGTAAAGTATACCCAAAAAACCAATCAAAAATATATAGATTTGATAAATGAAATATCTAAAAAAACTGAAACTTTTTATTTTGAAGGTAATCATGACTTCAATCTGAAAAAACTCTTTTCAAAAGTCAAAGTTTTTTCTTATAATGAACAACCGGTACTTTTTGATATGAATGATAAAAAAGTTTTACTTTTGCATGGTGACAAAGCTGCACCTTTTTCCTATGTTTTGTATACTTCAATAATACGCTCAAAACTTTTTTTATCATTTGTATCTTTGTTTGACAATATTTCAAACGGTTTTATATCAAAAAAGATTATAAGTTCACAATATGATAAAAAACTGTGTAAGCGTATCGATAATTTTAAAACAATTATCCTAAAAAGAGCAGATAAACTTGTAAATAAAGATATTGAAATTATTGCAGAGGGTCATTTTCATCAGGATATCCAAATAGAGTTTGGAAAAAAGAAAAAATATATAAACATCCCATCTTTTGCGTGCAATAAAAGTTTTATTATTGTACAATCTCACTTGAGATTTGAAAAAGTACAATTTGCCTT
>CAZMKH010000086.1:0-5511 GCA_964566455.1 uncultured Campylobacteraceae bacterium
CGGCTAATACATTGCCGTAAAATTCACTCTTTCCCTGCAAGTGAGCTCGGACATACTCAGTGTTGAAATGAGTCCTTAAGTATGATACCGCGAAAATGATAGCGATAAGCAAAAACCAAATTTTGATAGTATCATATATAAAAAAGTTTATAGTATCATTTACTCTACCGCTTAGCCCTAAAATATTTATCGTTAGATAATCAACTGTTTCTTTCCACATTATTTTAATGCCTCTTTAACCTTTGGAAGCAATACCTCTTTTATCTCATTGAAAGTTTTTACAAACTCTTCGTACCCTTTTCCGTCAGGATCTTCAAAACCGACATGTATCTTTTTTACAGGCCTAGGAAACATAGGGCAACTCTCTTTTGCATGATCGCAAACCGTAACTACAAGATCAAAGTCGATATCCAAAACTTCATCCAAATGTTTAGAGTGATAACTATCATCCCAACATCCGTTAGCTTCCAAAACTTTTTTTGCATTTGGATTGACTCTGCCAGTTGGCTTTACTCCCGCACTATAAGCCTTGACTCCATCAATATACTTATTTATCAATGCCTCACCTATAATGCTTCTGCAACTGTTTCCTGTACACATTACTAAAACTTTTTTCACTGTTTTCCTTTCTTCTTTTGCTAAATAATATTGCCTTAGCTTTAAGTTTTATTCCAGTTATTACCTCATTCTCGAAATTGCATCCGTACACTAATTCCAAAGGTCTCAAGCTATTTTTGCGTCCTGCAAAAATGGACGCTATCAGAACCGGTAAAAACTGGAATAAAACTTAAAGTCTATTATAGTACCTATAGAGCAAGCAAGACTATCAGTAAAACCGGCGGGGTTACCAAAAGTCCAAATTTGCTGTATTGCCAAAAGCCTATCTTTACTCCCTTTTTATTTAGCACATGAAGCCACAAAAGTGTAGCCAAACTTCCAAAAGGAGTCATTTTCGGTCCTAAGTTGCACCCTATGATATTGGCAAATGCAAGGGTGTGATTTGGTATATCTTTTAAAGCAATATCCATTATCATAACTGTCGGCATATTATTCATCACAGCACTCAAAGCCGCACTGATAAAACCTGTACCTACAACCGCTATCGTATCACCTCTTCTAGCCAAATCGTGCAGTATCATAGCCAAATAGTCAGTAAGTCCCGCATTTTTAAGTCCATATACCACTATATAAAGTCCTATGCTAAACCAAACAATTTGCCAAGGTGCACTCTTTATAGTGAACCAAACTTTTACACTTTTGGTGTATCCTGCGATAAGCAAAAAGATGATGCCACCCCCAAGAGCAAAAAAACTGACAGGAACTTTGTATATATCTCCTATGATATATCCGGATAAAAGCAGAGCTAAAAAAAACCAGCTAAAATAAAAAAGTTTTTTTGATTTTAAAACTTTGTCAGGGCTACTCAATAAACTTATATCTATCTTTTTCGGTATATCTTTTCTTAAAATCAACCATAAAAATGAAATAGAAGCAATTACACTAACTACAAAAGGGATTATCATATTTTTTAAATATTGAACAAACCCTATATGAAAAAAATCTGCCGTTACAATATTGGTTAAGTTTGAAAAAATAAAGGGTAAAGAGGCACTATCGCTGATAAATCCTCCTGCTAGCAAAAAAGCTACGATAGTTTTTGTGTTTAACTTCAATACTTTCATTTTGGCTAAAAGTATGGGAGTTAGTATCAAAGCTGCTCCGTCATTGGCAAATAAAGCTGAAACAAATGAGCCAAGAAGCAAAGAGTAAACAAACATCAAGTTGCCGTTACCCTTTGAGAGTCTTGCCATTTTTATGGCGCACCACTCAAAAAACCCTATCTCATCAAGCACCATAGAGAGTAAAATAATACCCACAAATGCCAAAGTGGCATCCCAAACTATACCGGTAACTACTAAAATATCTTTAAAATCAACAACACCCAAAAGATAGGCAAGCACTGCTCCTATTACGGCAGTTGTACCTATTTGAAGCCCTTTTGGCTGCCATATCACAAACAAAAGTGTTACAAAAAAAAGGGAGCCGGCAAGTATCATATGTCACACTCCCCATCTTCACAAACCTCTTTCAAAGGAGGTATGGGCATATCAAGATAGCTTATCTCCTTTAAAGCACTTTTTCTAAATTCATCCAAAGGCTCTCTTATACTGTAATATGCCCAACGCCCTATCCTTTCAACCTTTAAAAATCCGCCCTCTTTTAGTATCTTTAAATGCCTCGATACTCGTGACTGAATCATATCAAAAGAGTTTTCAACATCACAAACACAAACTTTTTTATTTATATCTATAAAACGAAGGATCCTAAGCCTTGTTTCGTCATTTAGTGCACCGATAGTTTTAAGAAATGTTTCCATGTTAACACCTTTTGAATTAATGGTGCAATTATATCATAAAGATATGTATATATCAAGATGCTTTGATAGAAAGATTGGAAGAAGCTTTATTTCCCAAAGACATTTGCTATCTGATTTATCTGCTTGTCACTTAAAGGTGAAGCAAATCTTTTCATAATAGAGTTTGAAGTTTTAAAATATCTAAGTCTTTTGGCTATTTCCTCTTTTTTGAGATTTTTGACAACTCTTGACTTGCCAAGAGCTCTTTTTTCAAAATTTTTACCGTGACAGCTTTGACAAACTGTTATATATGATGCTGAAGATAGCGTAACTACTAGAGCAAGTATGATAGGTGTATTTTTTACAAATTCCATTTTATCCCCTCTTTTATTTCTATTATACTATATTTTTTTAAAACTGAAACTCGTGTGTATTGGCTTGCAAAGTATCAGCCGTTGTCTTTAACTCCTCTGAGAAATTATACAGTTTTGAGGATATATCTTCCATGCCTGAAAGCTCTTTTTTAAGTTCATTTATAAACTCTATAATCTTTCCTGATGCAGTTTTTTGACTGTTTGAGCTCTCTTCTACACTCTCTATTTTATAAGACAATTCCACTATCGCATCACTGATTTTGCTAAATGATGAGAGTGTTTCTTGGATATTGTCAATCATTTCAAATAAAACTGATGAGCTGTTTTGCATCTGCTCTTTTACCCCTGTTGCTTTTTCATGCACAGTAGTAACTATGGTTTCAATGTTGGCTGTAGCGGATTGGGACTTTTCAGCCAAAAATCTAACCTCATCGGCAACTACCGCAAAACCTCTTCCGTGCTCCCCTGCACGAGCTGCTTCAATAGCGGCATTAAGAGCAAGCAGATTGGTTTGGTCTGTAATATCTTCAATAGCTTGCAAAATTTTTGTAATCTCTTCTGTAGCATCTACCAAGGAGGTTGTATTCTCCTGAATATCACTAAATTCTGCCGCTGCATTTTTTAGATTTTGTATAGAGCCGTCTACAGTTTTTACTATCTCTTTATTTTTATCAAGAAGCTCTTTTGAATTGTTCATTGTCTCTTCCGCAACATTTTGTATCTGAGTTGAGATATCGCTTATAGTTGAATTGATTTCGACAATGCCGGAAGTTTTAGTTGAAATATTCCTGGTTGCATCTTTCATAAGAGTTGATGTCTCATTTACAACAGTTGCCACTTTATCCACATCTTCAGACTTTGAGACTATGAATCCCATTTTTTCACTTAAATTTTTGACTATACTGTTATAAAGGGGTGCCAATTGTGCCACTTCATCATTTCCGCTAAAATCCAATCTTTTTCTAAAGTCACCTTTAGCCAAAAGTGTAAATGCATCTTTAAATTTGCTTAACTGATTTGATAGAATTTTTGGTAAAAATGTTGCCAAGAAAAGCATTATAATTGATATTATCAATACGACTATATTTGTTAAATTCATAGTTTTTTGAAATGCCAAGCCATTCTCTTTCAGGGTTTTTACGGATTTTAGTGTCATATTTTGTGTTTGTATCGCTGAATTTATTACAGAGTTTATTATTTTATCTCTTTTTTGCATAAGCTCTTGTGTTTCTTTTCTAAAAGCTGATAACTCAGGAGTCAGAGTTACTATGGATATCTGTTTTGCTCTTTCATCATTAAATTTAACTATCAAGTCATCCATATTTTTAAAACTTTTTTTGATTTTATCAAACTTTTCTACAGGATTTATAGCAAGGGTTTTAAAAAATTTATCTTGAAGCATTGAGTCTATTTTTTTAGAGAGGTTATTAAACTCCAGCCAATATCTTCCATCATGCAAAGAGGAGTAATTTTTTTGCGCTTTATCAAGATTGTCAAGCAAGCTATCCAAGTTTTTTAGCAACGACAACTCTTTTTGTACTTTTTTTAAGTTTGATAGTTTCTTACTCTGTTTTACTGTTCTTTCGGAAAGAATTTTAAGAGTTTGTGATGTATTGGTTTCCATACTTGAAAAAGAGAGATATATATACAAAGCATACCCTATAAATACAAAGAAAAAGAGTAATGAGAGGATAAAGATTTTAGCTTTTACACTTAGATTTAAATTTTTCATTTAATATTCTCCTTTTCAAGAAGCAAAGCTCCTTTCCAATTGTCCTCACTTCGTTGCGGAGTCTCGCTTCGCTGTACCCTCTTACTAAAGCTTTGCCTTTGGCAAGAGAAACTCTCATAGTTTTTATTATTATTTATATTTTTGAAATATGATAGTTTCATACTATTTCCTTTCAAGCTTGACAGCTACGAAAGTATTGTTTATATATTTTTGTGCCTCTTGTGAATAAACATAATTTAAAAATTTTAAATGATCTTCATCTATATCTTTTTTTGTAACAAGTTCAAGTGGCCTTGAGATAGGGTATGAGCCGTTTGCTATATTTTTTTCTGTCGGCTCGATACCCCCTACGCTTATGGAGTGTACATTTGGATTGTTTTTGAAAAAAACCATGCTGGTTGCCGCTATTGCACCTTTGTTTTTTGCTACAAATGCTACTTCATCTATGGGTTTATCTACTTCAGTATTGTTTGGGCCATAAGTCCCTACAAGTTTTTTAGTCTCAAATACAAGTTCTGTAAAAACTATCTGTGTTGCCCTTTTGGCTGTAAGTATTTCGGTTGTAGTTTTTATTGGCATATCTTCTCCGCCGACCTCTTTCCAACTTGTAATTTCTCCCGCAAATATCTTTTTGATTTGTTCTTTTGTGAGGTTTTTTACAGGGTTGTCTTTGTTTACCACCACTCCTATAGCATCATAAGCAATGATAAAAAATCTCAAACCCTTTTTTCTTTCACTGTTTTTTATATTTCTTGATATACCTGCCAATTTGGTCTCTCCTTCAAACAGAGCTTTTATGCCCTCTCCGGATCCCTGTATCTTGATAGTATCAAATTTTATCCCTGTTTTGGCCGAAAAATCTTTTGCCAATTTTGGAAGAACTGTACCTCCTATGGTTGATGAACCAATGTATATTATCTCTCCACCAAATGCAAAAAACACCATCGAAGCCAATATGATAAAATATCTCATATTATTGCCTTTAAAATTAAACTTTATATAGCTGACCCTACACTTTCAAGCTCAAAATGGGAGGAAGAAAGAAAGGG
>CAZMKH010000087.1:0-5442 GCA_964566455.1 uncultured Campylobacteraceae bacterium
TTAGATTTTTTTATGTTTAAAAGTATTTTAATGAAAAAAACAGTATAATCCATTCCTTAATCTCACACACACCAATCCTTGAAGGTTGCGCATTTTGGCGTTGATGGGCGTGGAGGATAAACCAAAAAATTGAAGGAGACACATATGGTTACTATGAAGGACCTATTGGAGTGCGGTGTTCATTTTGGACACCAGACAAGAAGATGGAATCCAAAGATGAAGAAATATATCTTTGGTGAAAGAAAAAATATCTACATTATAGACTTGCAAAAGACTTTGAGATATTTCAGATATACTTACAATGTTGTAAGAGATGCTGCTGCAGAGGGTAAAACTATCCTTTTTGTAGGTACCAAAAAACAGGCAAATGCGGCTATCAAAGAGTATGCTACAAAATGTGGTATGCCTTATGTAGATCACAGATGGCTGGGTGGTATGCTTACAAACTTTCAAACTATCAAACAATCTATTAGAAAGCTTGAAGTTATCCAAAAAATGGAAGAAGAGGGACAGCTTGATTTGTTGACAAAAAGAGAAGCCCTTGTATTGAAAAGAAAAAAAGAGAAATTGATGAATTATCTTGGCGGTATCAAAGATATGAAGGGCGCACCTGACATGGTCTTTGTCATAGATACAGTTAAAGAAAAAATTGCGGTAAAAGAAGCAAACAGACTTGGTATTCCCGTAGTTGCTCCTATAGATACAAACTGTGACCCTGATGTGATAGATTATCCGATTCCGGGAAATGATGATGCCATAAGAAGTATACAGCTTTTTTGTAGAGAGATGTGTGAAGCTATCATAGAAGGAAAAGAGATATTGGCTCAAGATCAGGAAGATGAAGAAGCTGTTGTGCCTGCCGGTGAGACAGGTGAAGAGAGTAGCAAAGAGGCAAATGAAGAAGAGCCTGAAGCCAAAGAGAATGATGCCGAAGAAACAACCAAGAGCGAAGAAGGAGAATAATAATGGCAGCAATTAGTGCAGCATTGGTAAAAGAACTCAGACAAATGAGCGGTGCGGGAATGATGGACTGCAAAAAAGCTCTTAGTGAAACAGATGGTGACATTCAAAAAGCAATGGATATCCTAAGGGAAAAAGGTCTTGGAAAAGCAGCTAAAAAATCAGACAGACTTGCCAGTGAAGGTTTGGTAAGTGTTGTTGTAAGTGATGATTTTAAAGTTGCAACTATGACAGAAATAAATTCTGAGACTGACTTTGTTGCAAAAAATGAAAACTTTATAAATTTAACCAAAAAAGTAACAGAGTTTGCTCAAGCTTGCGGAAGTGAAGATATAGAAGAGATAAAAACAAAAGAGATAGACGGTACAACTTTTGAAGAGTTTTTCAATACTCAAATAGCTACAATCGGTGAAAATTTGGTATTTAGAAGAACCGCAACTATAAAAGCCAAAGAAAACGGTGTAGTTAACGGTTATGCTCACTCAAACGGAAGAGTTGGCGTAATACTTGGAGCAGTTTGTGAAAATGAAGAGGTAGCTAAAAAAGCTGCATCTTTACTAAAAAATATAGCAATGCATGCAGCTGCTATGAAGCCAAAATATATAAGCTACAAAGAACTCGATCCTGAATTTGTTGAAAAAGAGACTGCAGCACTAAAAGCTGAAGTTGAAAAGCAAAACGAAGAGTTAAAAAGACTTGGCAAAACTTTAAAGCATATTCCAAAATATGCAAGCAGACTTCAGCTTACCGATGAAGTGTTGGCTGAGGCAAAAAAAGAGCTTGAAGAGGCTTTAAAAGCTCAAGGCAAACCTGAAAAGATTTGGGATAGAATAATTCCCGGGCAAATGGAGAGATTTATAGCGGATAATACTTTACTAGATCAAGAATTAACTCTTCTTAGCCAATTTTATGTAATGGATGATAAAAAAACTGTTGAGCAAGTTTTGGAAGAAAAATCAAAAGAATTTGGCGGAAAGATTGAGATAGTTGAGTATGTCAGATTTGAACTTGGAGAAGGCTTGGAGAAAAAAGGGTGTGATTTTGCAGCCGAAGTTGCTGAACAATTAAAATAAATTGTAGTATAATGCGGTTGTGAGAAACTTGAAAACAAACAAAGAAGGGAAAGGCTTTGTTTAGTAGCTCACAATCCAAAAAGAGTGAAGATATACTTCTTAAATGTGAAGGCATATCTCACTCTTTTGAATACCCTCTCTTTTCCAACGTAAACCTCACGCTAGATAACAAAGAAAGCATAGCAGTTTTAGGCATAAGCGGTAGCGGCAAATCATCACTTTTGCATATCCTCTCAACTCTGCTCAAACCAAACAATGGTAAAGTTTATATTGATTCACAAGATATATATGATTTGAAAGATGATGAGCTTCTCAAGCTTAGACGAGAAGATATAGGGATTATTTTTCAGGCCCACTATCTTTTTAACGGTTTTAGTGCTTATGAAAATATAGAGTTGTCTTCAATACTTACAAATAAAAAAATAGATACAAATCTCTTAAAACTTTTTGGCATAGAAAATGTTTTAAATAAAAAAGTTACTGAACTCTCAGGCGGACAACAACAAAGAGTTTCAATTGCAAGAATACTTACAAAAGAGCCAAAAATTGTATTTGCAGATGAGCCAACTGGTAATCTTGACAGACAAAATGCTAGAAATGTCATAGAAGCTATATTTGATTATATATATGATAAAGATGCGGCACTGTTTTTGGTAACCCACGATGAGGATTTGGCAAAAAAATGTGATAAAATATACAGACTGAAAGAGGCAAACCTTATAAGGGAGAAGTAGATGGAATTTTTGCATTTGATTAACGGTAACAATGCAATAATTTTTTTACTTCTGTTTACCAGAATCAGCGGCATGATGGCTTTTTTTCCTTTTTATTCATACGGTTCTATTCCGATGAGTATAAAAGCACTTTTTGCATTTTTTATTACTATTTTTCTTTTTCCCAATGCCACCCTTGATATACAAAATTTTGATATCATAACACTTTCATTGGCATTTGTAAGTGAACTTTTTTTGGGGCTTGTGGGTGGTACGATATTGCAGATAATATTTGGGGCTCTTGGAGTTGCAGGTGAACAGATATCATTTGTAATGGGTTTTTCTCTTGCAAGCAGCATTGACCCGATGACCGGAGTAAATTCACCTGTCATCGGTAGATTTATAATGCTTTTGGCACTGTTGATACTTTTAGTTTTCAATGGACACCATTTGATACTTATTTTTTTAAGCAAAACCATAGGCTATATATCACTCGGCGGTTTTTATCCTGATATATCTGTATGGCACTATATATCAAAGGCAGTTGCAAATATGTTTGTTTTGGGATTTGTTATATCATTTCCCATCATTGCACTTTCACTTTTAAGTGATGTTATATTTGGTATGCTTATGAAAACTATGCCGCAATTTAACCTTTTGGTAGTCGGATTTCCTATAAAAATTGCTATATCTTTTATGGTATTGACTGTAATATTAGGCTCAATTATGTATATCTTCAAAAGAGAATTTTTAGAAGCAATAAATCATTTATCTATACTGTTTTAAACTATATTAAAAAGATTTTATTATAAAATGAATATCAAATAAAAATTTGGAGAAAAATATGCAAATTTTACTTATCAACACTAATTCATCTGTATCCAAGCTTATAAACCTAACAGCCAAAAAATATGACTATGACATAGAAGAGGTAAATGATATAACGGAAATTGAAGATAAAAAAAGAGATATTGTTTTTGTTGATGATGAAATTTCAAAAGAGATAGATACCCAGCTTTTAAAAGAAAAGACAAAGTGTGATGAGCTGGTATATATCGGCTCCAAGGGTACGCAAAAGCCGGGAGAGTATAAGTATATGCTTACCAAACCTTTTTTGCCAAGCGATTTTCAAAGTATCATAGAAACTGTTTCAGAAATAAATAAAACAGTTAAAGAAGAGATGGAAGAAGAAAAAATTATAGATGAAGTTGATGATTTGCTTGAAGAAAAAGAAGATTTTTTAATGGATGAATTGGAATTGGATGAGGCTGGAGATGAAAATAAAGCCGATGAAAATGAAAAAGAAGAGAGAGTCAATGAAGATAAAAGTAATAATGCAGATATACAAGAGAAAAGTGATGAAGAAGATTTAAGTATAGAGAGTTTGCAAAATGACCAAAATGAAGAGGATATTGATGAAGAGGAAGAGTTATCGCTTGATGAGGATTTGTTTATAGATGATGAAGAGAGTATAAAATCCAACCATGAAGATACAGATATATCCGTAGAAGATACAACTGAAAATGAAAATACAACTATACTGGATAAAGAAGATATAGAAGAAGTCAAAGAGTTACTTGATGAAAATGATGATGAACTGCAAATAGAAGAAGAGCAAATCGAGGAAGAGATAGAAGATGAGAGTGAGATAAACCCTGATATTGTTCAGCCGACACAAGAAAATTTTGATATATCAGATTTGAAAGATAATTTGGAAGATTTAGATGAAATAGTACTTGAAGAGGATAAAGAGAATGATAGTAGCGAATCATCCGAAAATGAGAGCAAAGAGGATGTTTTGTCTGAAGAAGAGAAAAAGAGTGATGACCTCGAAGATATCATAGTTGAGAGTGACAACAAGCAAGAGAGTGATAAAAATGAAGAAAATTCAAGTAACGATGATGATATGCTCTTTGTCGAAGATGATGAAAGTGCTTTGGAAGAAGATGAGGATTTGGGGGATTTGGCCGATTTTGAAGAACCTGAAAATGATGAACTAGGCGATGAGGAAGGCCCAGTTAATGAAAATGATGCCAAAGGTGAAGAAAAAGAAGAGTTAGATTTGATAGACGAGGAGAGTTTAAAAGAGTTATTTGACGAAAAAGATGACACTAAACTCAAGGAAGAGGAAGACAAAACCCAGGAAGAGGAAGATATGTATATAGAATCACTTAAAGAGAGCAAACCCAAAAAGAAGAAAAAAAAGAAAGCCAAAAAAGCCAAATTGGCATCTTTGCAAGAAGAAATTACATCAAAACTTTTAGATATTGATACCTTAAGAGAAGTATTGGACGGTATGGAGATAAGGATAAAATTTTATAATAAAAACAAAAAATAAAAAGGCAAATCTTGAAAAAAAGAGGTTCAATACTACTCATATCCGGTCCGAGCGGAGCAGGTAAAAGTTCTTTAGTTGAAGAGCTTGAAAAAGAGATAAAAGATATATATTTTTCTGTTTCAGTAACAACAAGAGCAAAAAGAACCGGTGAAAAAGAAGGAATTGACTATCATTTTGCAACAAAAGATGAATTTGAAAAAGATATAAAAGAGGGTTACTTTTTAGAGTGGGCAAAAGTACATGGCAATTATTATGGAACATCTTTAAAGCATACGATGCAAGCGATAAATGAGGGTAAACTTGTAGTTTTTGATATAGATGTACAGGGCTTTTTGCAAGCCAGAGAAAAAATAGGAAA
>CAZMKH010000088.1:0-5429 GCA_964566455.1 uncultured Campylobacteraceae bacterium
AAGCCTGGTTATGCCATAAGTTTTGAGGTATATAAGCGTAGGCTCTTTTTTTACTATTTCTCCCTCGATTCCTACTATCATTATACGTCAAACTCACTTTTTCTACTTATTTGGTATTCGCCCTCTTCAACTTTGGAAAGAGTGATACTTTTTGATATTTCACCCTCTTTTGTTACATGAGTTATCTCAATTTTAGGTGAAAGCAGTACAAATTTTATCTCATTGTATTCATGCCACACAGAATGATTGATGATCTTGGCTTTGAGTATGGTTGACTGGATATCATCTATCTCTTTTTTTATATTTTCTCTCTCTTCTTTTTCTTTTTTGTATTTATCTAGCATTGAATTATATGTAGCAATAAGTTGTTGAAAATCTTTTATCTTTTTTATGAGAGTTTTGGCAGGTTCCTGCCCTGATCTTTTAAGTTCTATTATCTTTTGCTTTACAAGCTCTGCCGGCTCTCTGTTTTTGTCAATGAGTATTTTCTTCTCTCTTATGGCTTTTTTGGTGATACTTATGGCTGATTCTATTTTTTTGAGCTTTTTTTCCAACTCATCTATCTTTTCCTGAAAGCCCAATACTCTTGAAGGGTCTATGATAAATTTATTATTTGTTCCTTTTAGTTCCGATATTTCTATAATCTCAGAAGCTATCATGGTAACATTTGAAACCAATTGTTTTATAAAGATTCTCTCCGCTATTACTTCCCCACCTATTGCCTGGTCTATTTTAACAACTTTAGCATTGACTCTTCCACCTTCGAGTCTTTTTATTGTTACATTTTCACCTTCGGCATAGCCTCTGTGCACGCTGATATCCATTTCATCTGCATAGATGGAGGCATTTTTGTGTGTTTGTCCGCCGATTTTTGCTATTTTGGCCTTTACAACCGCTCCGCTTCCTATATTACCCTCTACCGTTATCTCAGTAGTTTCTACGCTCATTCCCGGACCTATGGCATCTTTTAAAACATCACTCTCTTTTATATTTATTTTTACATTTGATTCAAGATTTGCCTCGATGGAGCCTGTTGTTTTAAAAGATACCTCTTCTATCTCCATATTGTCATTTATATCATACTTGTCACCCTCTTTGTTAACATAGCCATCTTTTTTGGCAACAAAGATAATCCTGTTTTCATCCTCTTTTTTTTCTATATTTTCACTTACGGTAAAATCAATGGAATATTTTTGTTCCGGTTCTTTTACTTTTAAAAGCTCTCCTTTACAGTTTCTTCCATTCCTGCCCTCTTTGGCCTTGATATACTCAATGATGATATCACCCTTTTGGACAGCTTGAATATATCCTCTTTTGGAGTAGTCTATCCTGCCATGCTCATCTTTTTTATTGATATTTTTTTTATAGTGAAATATGAGATTGTCATTTATAGGGGCTATCGGCTCGACACAGTTACACACGATAAACGTATGGTCTTCATCTAAAAAGTTGTTTATTCGTATCTTGGAGACTATTTTTTCAACCTCTTTTTCCATTTCGCTTTGAAATATAGAGATAAGCATGGACTGTTTGAGCAATCTTTTGTTAATTTCTCCAGCAATATAATCTTTGAGTTTACTACTGTATTTTATGTCAAAATTTTTCTTAACTGTTGCTATGATTTTTGTGAGAAATTTATTGCCTCCGAGAATAATTTCAAGAAGCGGTAACTTATCTTTGTCTTTTAAAAATATTTCCACTTTATACTGCTGTTTTATCTGCAACTCTTCATTAAGCAAAAAATCTTCATCTCTAAACTGCTCTATATTTGACTTATTTATCTCCATCCATTCGTCATCTTTATGGGTTTTAAAAACACTCTTAAATGACAAAAGGGTAAAATCAAGCTGATTTAGAGGAATATTTTGAGAAGATGAAATATTTTTCAACTCTTGGTTAACATTTTCAGTATCTATTATAATATTTTGAAAACCGACCTCTTGCGTTTGATTTTCATTTTCATCTTTACTTTTGCCAAACAAAGCCAAAACAACACCTTTGTAGATTTTTAAAGGCTTTATTATACCTAAAATTATTAAAAGCATAGTTAAATGTTAAGTAAACTTTTGATATTATCATGCAAATTAAAGGGTTGTTTATATATGTTTCGTTCAATTTTTACCAATAGTTTCGGCATACTTATATCAAGAATTTTTGGATTTGTCAGAGATTTGCTAACTGCATCCGTACTTGGGGCAAACATATACAGCGACATGTTTTTTGTTGCTTTCAAACTGCCCAATCTTTTTAGAAGAATTTTTGCAGAAGGTGCCTTTACCCAAAGTTTTTTACCGACATTTACCACTTCAAAACACAAATCCTATTTTGCTGTATCCATTTTTATAAGATTTTTTGCTGTTTTGCTTCTTTTTTCCTTGCTTGTTACGATATTTGATACATTTTTTACCAAACTTATCGCTTACGGTTTTGATGAGAAGCTGATACTACAGGCTGCACCTTTGGTAGCTATCAATTTTTACTATCTTTTACTTATATTTTGTGTGACATTTTTATCTACTTTATTGCAGTATAAAAATCACTTTGCAACAACGGCTTTTTCAACCGCTCTTTTAAACATAGCCATCATCTTTGCACTTCTTTACTCCAAGGGATTGCCACCAAAAGTTATAGTTTATTATATGAGTTATGGTGTCATTGCAGGTGGAGTATTGCAGCTTTTTACGCATATCATTGCCATTAAAAAAATGGGGCTGGCAAAGATATTTATTTACGGTATCGAAGCTATAAAAAGAAAAAAATATGCCCAAAAAGAATTGCGTAAATTTTACAAACTTTTTTTTCATGGAGTTTTGGGTAACTCTACTGCTCAAATTTCAGCATTTATAGATACTTTTTTAGCTACTTTTTTATTTAGCGGTGCAGTTAGCTATCTCTACTATGCAAACAGGATATTTCAACTTCCGCTCGCACTTTTTGCCATAGCAACTTCGGTTGCCATATTTCCAAAGATTGCCAGATATTTAAAAAAAGATGACACGCTCAGTGCAAATCTCATCATAAAAAAAAGCTTTTGGTTTTTGGCATACCTGCTTAGTTTTTCTACTGTTGGAGGTATACTGCTCTCCAAAGAAATTATTTGGCTTCTTTTTCAAAGAGGAGCGTTCAGTGCAAACGACACAGCCCACAGTTCGGTAGTTTTAAGTATGTATATGCTTGGACTTTTGCCTTATGGGCTGACAAAGATATTTTCATTATGGCTCTATTCGCTTCACAAACAAAAAACAGCCGCCAAGATTGCAACCATTTCACTCGGAGCCAACATTATACTCTCTTTGGCTCTTATTGTGCCATTAAAGGCAGCCGGTTTGGCACTGGCCGGTTCACTTTCGGGATTTATACTTTTTTTTCTTACTATCAAGGAGTTTGGAGTAAAGAATTTTTTAGATATAATTGCGGACAAAAAAATGGTATATCTTATCATTGCTGTCATCTTTGAGGTGATAGTTTTGCTCTATTTTAAGGAATTTATTGATGTTTATATATGATTCACATTTGAAAAAAAAGGTTAAGTTTGAGCCTATAAAAGAGGGGCAGGCTTCTGTGTATGTATGTGGTCCCACAGTTTATGATGATGCACATTTGGGACATGCAAGAAGTTCTATAGTGTTTGATCTTTTAAGAAGAGTATTAATTGAACTGGGCTACAAAGTGACTTTTGTAAAAAATTTTACCGATATCGATGATAAAATTATCAACAAAATGAAAGATAGCGGTAAAACTCTTGAAGAGATTACATCTCACTATATAAAAAGATATAAAGATGATATGCACTCTTTGAAAGTATTGGATGCCGATATAGAGCCAAAAGCTACCGAAACGATAGATGAAATTATAAAAATGACCGAATCTTTACTCAAAAGCGGTTGTGCATACAAGCTTGAAGATGGTATCTACTTTGATACTTCAAAAGACAGCTTGTATCTCTCGCTAAGCGGCAGATTTGAAGATAAAAATCTTCAAAACAGGGTCGAATGTCACCTTGGCAAAAAAGACCAAAAAGACTTTGCTTTATGGAAGTATTCCAAAGAGAATGAACCAAGCTACGAAGCACCTTTTGGCAAAGGAAGACCAGGCTGGCATATAGAGTGCTCCGCTATGATACAAAAGCATTTGGCAAATGAAGGTAAATATCAGATAGACATACACGGAGGCGGAGCGGATCTTCTTTTCCCTCACCATGAAAATGAAGCGGCACAAACCAGGTGTTCTACCCATCAAACTCTCGCTAAATACTGGATGCATAACAGTTTTGTCAATATAAACGGTGAAAAGATGAGCAAATCTTTGGGAAACAGTTTTTTTATAAAAGATGCCCTAAAAATTTATGACGGAGAAATACTTAGATTTTATCTGCTCTCAACTCATTACAGGCAAAATTTCAACTTCAACGAAGAGGATCTTTTAAACTCCAAAAAAAGACTTGATAAACTCTACAGACTAAAAAGAAGAATATATCCGACAGGAAGTTCAAAATATAACAAAAATTTTAGAGATGAACTTCTTGAAGCTCTTAGTGATGATTTAAATATCTCAAAAGCTTTAAGCGTTGTTGATGAAATGATAAATAGTGCCAATGAAAAACTTGATGTAAATCCTAAAGATAAAGCTCTAAAAAAGGAAATTTTGGCAAATATAGAGCTTATTTCAAAAGTATTAGGTATCGGACAAAAAGAGAGTTTTGAGTATTTTCAGCTTGGAGTAGATGAAGAGGAAAAAGAGAAGATTGAAACTCTTATCAAAAAAAGAGATGAAGCAAAAAAAAGCAAAGATTATAAAAAAGCTGATGCTATCAGGGATGAGCTTGCAAAGCTTGATATAATGATAATGGATACACCGGAGGGAACAAAGTGGGAAAAACGATACTGATCTCTTCTGTTTTTTGTTCATGTTTGATGAGTGCGAGTATATACGAGACCATATTTGATGGCAACTGCGGCTCATGTCACACTGTAAATGATGCCTCCTCTGCCCCACTGATACAAAACGTAATAAAAAAATATAAAGAGAAATATCCTACTAAAAAAGAGTTTGTAAAAGCGCTTTCAAACTGGGTTTACAGTCCAAACAAAGAAAACTCTCTCTTTTCAAAAGCCATCGAACACTACTCTTTGATGCCTGAGCTTGGCATAGACAAAGAAACTTTGCAAGGTATCGCAACGTATTTGTACGATAGAAAAAATGAACGATAGAAAATACTCTTTTAAAGATGACTACAGCGAAGGTGTGCATCCGCTTATACTTGAAGCCATTGCCAAAACAAACTATTTGCAACTTCAGGGATACGGTGAAGATGAGATAAGTAAAGAGGCAAAAGAGCGTATAAAACAAATCATTCAAACCAAAAGCGATATACATTTCCTATCTGGCGGAACTCAAACCAACTTGACAGCTTTAAGTGTTATGCTCAA
>CAZMKH010000089.1:0-5412 GCA_964566455.1 uncultured Campylobacteraceae bacterium
CATACTCTATGGAATTTGACCATTATGAAGAAGTTCCAAGAAATGTAGCTGAAGAAATTATCAAAAAAAGAAACGGATAAAAAATATAGAAGATTGGGAGTTAAAATTCTACTCTCAATCTTCTATCTACTCCTTACCTCCATTCACAAATTTTTCATTTTTCATTTTTCATTTTCATCTCCTGTTTAATTGTCACCATATGTAACAATTTTTCAACAAAAAGCACTAGATTGATAATTTTTTATTAATTGTTGTCTTGATTGAATAATAAGTTAGTATAATAATAATGAAATAAATGTAAGGAGAAAAGATGAAAATGCTTTCAAAAGTAGCCATCTCTGCATTGCTTGCAGCGTCAACTATGGCGTTAAGTGCAAATGCAGGAACATTGGCAGATACAGTAAAACAAGGTTTTTTAAAATGTGGTATAAATACAGGACTTCCAGGGTTTGCTGAAGCTGATTCAAGCGGAAAATGGAAAGGGTTGGATGTAGATATCTGTAGAGCAGTTGCTGCAGCTGTTTTGGGTGATGCTAGCAAGGTAAAATATGTAAACCTTAATGCAAAAGAGAGATTTACAGCTCTTCAATCAGGAGAGATAGACCTTCTTTCAAGAAATACAACCTGGACAGAAACCAGAGATACATCTTTGGGGCTTAACTTTGCCGGCGTAAACTACTATGACGGTCAGGGATTTATGGTACATAAGTCAATAGGTGTAAAAAGTGCTTTAGAGCTTGACGGTGCTTCAGTATGTTTACAGGCAGGTACTACAACAGAGCTTAACTTGGCTGATTATTTCAGAAGCCACGGTATGAAGTATAAGTTGGTTTCTTATGACACCAATGACCAGGTTTTAAACGGCTACGAAACAGGAAGATGTGATGTTTTGACAACTGACCAGTCTCAACTTTACTCTCTAAGAGTAAAAATGAAAGACCCTGAAAAATCAGTGGTACTTCCGGAAATTATCTCAAAAGAGCCTTTGGGTCCTGTTGTAAGACAAGGTGATGATGAGTGGTTTAATATAGTAAAATGGACACTGTTTGGATTAGTCAGTGCTGAAGAGAAAGGAATCACAAGCAAAAATGTTGACGATATGAGAGCACACTCAAAAGACCCTGAAGTAAGAAGAATGTTAGGTGTCGAAGGTAACATGGCTGCAAATCTTCACTTAAAGAAAGATTGGCTGTATAATGTTATCAAACAAGTTGGAAACTATGGTGAATCATTTGACAGAAATGTCGGACCTAAAACTCCACTTAAAATCAAAAGAGGCTTAAATGCTCTTTGGACTAAAGGTGGACTTCAATATTCTCCTCCATTTAGATAAAATTATCTAAACAGTAAAACTTATATATAAGCAGAGGGCGGTATAGCCCTCTGTACTTCCAAAGGAGAAAAATGTTATCACTTTTGAGAAATCAAAAAGTAAGAGGTATTCTGTTTCAGCTTTTGACTGTTGCGGGATTGGTTGCCTTTTTGTGGTATATTGGTGTGAATACTGTACACAATATAGAACAAAGAGGCATAAGAACGGGTTTTGACTTTTTAAATACTACTGCCGGTTTTGCAATCAACGAATCACCTATCCCCTATAGCGAAACTTCAACATACTGGACTGTTTTTGAAGTAGGTGTTTTAAATACCCTTATAGTATCTTTTTGGGCAATAGTGCTTTCAACAATACTCGGACTCATCATAGGTGTAGCCAGGCTTTCAAAAAACTGGCTTATAGCAAAATTGGCCAGTGCATATATAGATACTTTTAGAAATATTCCTATACTTTTGCAGATACTGTTTTGGTACAATGTGGTTTTGGCAACTCTACCAAGTCCAAGACAAAGTATAGAATTTTTTAACGCTGTTTTTTTAAACAATCGTGGTTTTATCATACCTAGACCGATATTTGGTGAGAGCGGATGGTATATACTAGCCGGAGTTATAACAGCCATACTGATAGATTATTTTATAAACAGATGGCTTAACAAAAGACAAGAAGAGACAGGTCAAGAGTTTTTCTTTTTGCCATGGGGAATACTTATACTTTTGGTAGTTCCATATCTCTTTTATCTTTTTGCACCAAACACTGTCCAGTGGGATATACCACATTTAAAAGGGTTTAATTTTAGAGGCGGTAAAGTTTTCTCTCCCGAGTTTTTGGCTCTTGCATTTGCGCTTACCATTTATACGGCGACTTTTATAGCGGAAGCTATCAGGAGCGGTATAGAAGCAGTTAAAAAGGGACAAAAAGAAGCAGCTGCTTCAATAGGTTTATCTCCATACCAGTCTTTAAAACTGGTTATTTTGCCACAGGCTATAAGAATAGCAATACCACCAACCATAAATCAATACCTAAATGTAGTTAAAAACTCATCTTTGGCAACAGCCATAGGATATCCGGAAGTTGTTACAGTGTTTGCAGGCACCGCACTTAACCAGGTGGGTCAAGCCATAGAAATGATATCTATGACAATGGCTGTTTATTTGGTTATCAGCTTGATAGTCTCAGCAATACTTAATATCATAAACCACAAAATGAAAATCAAGGAGCGATAGTATGGTATATGAAAAAGTACAAGAAAAACCGGCTCCGATTACTTCAAGAGGTTTTATAAGATGGCTCAGGGAAAATCTTTTTTCAAGCCCGCTAAACAGTGCAATGACACTTTTGGGATTTTATTTTTTATATCTCATAATTCCTCCTTTTGTAAAATGGGCTATACTGGATGCTCACTTTGTAGGAAACAGTAGAGCTGATTGTACCGGAGACGGTGCTTGCTGGCTTTTTATAAAAGCAAAATGGGATATGTATATGTATGGTTTTTATCCGCTTGATTTGCACTGGAGACCAAATACGGTATATATACTTTTCGGAGTTGTAATACTTTTTTTTAAATTTTTAAAAAACAATATTGCCAAGATAGCTATATTTACATTATACATGGTAGTAACATTTTATCTAATATATGGAGGAGCTTTCGGTCTTCAAGTAGTAGAGACCAACAAATGGGGCGGATTGATGCTAACCATTCTTGTAGCAGGAGTCGGTATCATTGCATCATTCCCTATAGGCATTGTGCTTGCGTTTGGAAGACAATCAAGACTGCCTATTATAAAAAGTGTCAGTGTAACCTATATAGAGTTTATAAGAGGAGTTCCACTTATTACTATCCTTTTTATGTCTTCAGTTATACTGCCTCTGTTTTTTCCTGAAGGAGTAACATTTAACAAGCTTCTTCGAGCACTTATAGGAATATCATTTTTCCAGGCAGCATATATAGCTGAAATTATAAGAGGCGGTCTACAGTCAATACCCAAGGGTCAATATGAAGCTGCAGATGCCATCGGACTTTCATATTGGCAAAAAATGCTTTTGGTTATTTTACCTCAAGCTTTAAAAGTTGCTATTCCTAATCTTGTCGGTTCGTTTATAGCACTGTTCCAAGATACGACACTAGTTCTTATCATAGGACTTTTCGATCTTTTGGCTATGGTACAGCTTACAAGTTCGGATACACATTGGCTTGGTTTTGAAAAAGAGGGCTATGTTTTTGTAACAATTGTTTTTTGGGTTTTTTGTTTTGCTATGAGTAAATACAGCAAACATTTGGAAGATAGATTTAATACTGATTTGAAGTAGGATAAAAAAATGGAAAAAGATAATATAATAGAAATAAAAGATTTAAACAAATGGTATGGCGATTTTCATGTCTTAAAAGATATAAACTTAAATGTAAAAAAAGGTGAAATCGTTGTGGTCTGCGGACCTTCAGGCTCAGGTAAGTCGACACTTATAAGATGTATAAATTATCTTGAAGAGTTTCAAGAAGGTAGCATAACAGTTGACGGCATAGAAGTATGTGATGATGTAAAAAAGATAAAAGCTATCAGAGAAGATGTCGCTATGGTCTTTCAGCACTTCAACCTTTTTCCTCATTTGACAGTGCTTGACAATCTCACTCTTGCTCCAATATGGGTAAAAAAAACCCCAAAAAAAGAAGCCATTGAGATAGCTATGAAGTATCTTGAGAGGGTTGGTATCGCAGATCAAGCTAATAAATATCCAAATCAACTAAGCGGTGGTCAACAGCAAAGAGTTGCAATTGCGAGAAGTTTGTGCAAAAATCCGACTGTAATGCTTTTTGACGAGCCTACTTCCGCACTTGATCCTGAAATGGTTGCCGAAGTTTTGGATGTAATGATTGAGTTGGCTCAGGAAGAAAGAACCATGATATGTGTAACTCATGAAATGGGCTTTGCAAAAAAAGTAGCCGACAGGGTTATATTTATGGAGTCAGGCCAAATTATAGAAGAAAACAATCCTGAAGAGTTTTTTGAAAATCCGGAATCTGACAGACTTAAACTCTTTTTGAGTCAAATCCTTTCACATTAATAGGAAAATAAATGAAGACAGACGGGATTGTTGCATTATAGAGAGTTAAAGGTTGCATTCAAAGCATCTATCCCTGTAATGATGGGATATGAGGTGCTTGGCTTTGCTTTTGGACTGCTGAGCGTATCAAGTGGATTTAAATGGTATATCGCATTTTTAATGTCACTTTTTATATATGCCGGTGCATTACAGTTTTTGGCTATCGGGCTTTTAAAAGCAAAAGCAGGATTTGTTGATATATTTATAGCTTCACTGATGGTAAATATAAGACAATCTTTCTATGGCCTTTCGCTATTAAGCAAATTTAAAAAGGCTCTTTTCAAACCCTATTTGATATTTGCTCTGACTGACGAAACTTATGCACTGCTGACAACTATAAAAGAAGATGAAAATATTAAAAAGAGGTGGTACTACTTCTACCTTTCACTACTCAATCAGTCATACTGGGTCAGCGGGACACTTATGGGGGCACTCATAGGAAGCAGTACGGATTTTGACACAAGAGGGCTTGATTTTTCATTGACGGCTTTGTTTGTAGTATTGGCTATGGAGCAATACAAGCAGATAAAAAAGTTTTCTCCTTTTGTGATAGGTGCAGTTGCGAGTATATGCGGATTTGTACTTGTATCTAAAAGTAATATGCTCTTAACTTCTATTATTTTAGCTCTTATTGGAATGTTTTTACTTAAAGAGAGACTCGAAAAATGAAACATGAGTATATATACCTTGCCATAACAGTAATGGCTGTAGCAAACTACATAACAAGAGTATTTCCTTTTTTGTTTTTTATCAAAAAAAAACCTCCACACATCATACTTTTTGTAGAAAAAAATTTCCCGCCGGTTATCATGACCATTCTTATATTTTATACATTGGGAAGTATTGACTTTACCAAAGCTCCATACGGAACAAAAGAGATAGCCGCAATAGTGATTACAGCCCTTTTACATTACAGATTTGGCAATTATTTGGTATCGATATTTGGAGGTACGGTTTTTTATATGTTTTTGGTACAA
>CAZMKH010000090.1:0-5356 GCA_964566455.1 uncultured Campylobacteraceae bacterium
TATCCATACATTTATCATAGTCGCTTGAATGAAAAAGACCACCGTTTCCTTTGTTGTAACCGACACATTTAGCCTGACAAATATCTTCTTTTACTTTTGTCATCTTTCCGTGATCGCAATCATATCTAGCAGCATTGCATCTGCTTTTACACTTTTCCTGATCTGAAGAGCTAAAAATAAAAAAACCGTTTTCATCATTTTTAAATTTGCAATTTTTGCTGCATTCTTGAGAGATATTGAAGCATTTTTGACTTCCGCTAAATACCTCTTGAAGTGTTTTACCAAAAGAGGTTTGCTTGGAGTCAATATCATAAAGAAGATGTTTTTTTGTATATTTCCAATTTAGTGTTAAATGTTTCGGTTTACTTAACGGTAGATGTTTGTAGATATATTTTATTTGTTCAGCACTGTTTTTTTGAATTTGGCATACATAATCATCAAGTTCATACATGGAACTATATATTACAGTTGTAAATGTTAAAAAGCCTTTGTAACGCTTGAGTACTTTTTTTTGATGTTTTATTTTATGACATTTACCGTCTTCTTCAATCTCAAATATTTTTTTACGATCTATACTGCATATCAATCGATATCTCTCAGGATGGCTCTCTTTGGCAAATTGTTCTTCACAAGTAAACTTTCCTGCATGCGAAAATAAATAATATTTAAAACTATCCTGAAAATTTTTTAACTTTTTCAAAAGAGCAGAGAGGTTTTGTTCAGTAAATTTTCCAAAATACGGTACCTTGATCCATTGGCTTTGTTTTAAAACACTATAATAGTTTTTAACCCCCTCTTTTTTTACAAGCTTATCTATAAAGTTGATTAGAGTACTGTTTTTTTGTCTGCCATTTAACAAAATAAAAAGAGCTTCTCGTCGCAAGGATAGCATACTTAAAGTTTTAAATAAAGCAATTTGCTGATTTTGATCAAATTTAGAAAACTGTGATAAAAAAGCTTCTTTATTTCTGAAAGGATGAGGCGGGAGTTTTGAAACTTTTTCTTTATATGCATATGGTGTTGTTTTATAGATTTGTCCATCCTTAATATTAAGATAATACAAACTTTCATTGCTGATAAACAGTGTAACAATAGGAGTAACATTTTCATTTTTTTCATATCTATAATCATAAAAAATGATATTTTTCCCTTTGTTTGGCCAGATAAAAAGAGGTTTTTTGGTTGTATCGGTTACAATTTGTGTAGTTGTGACTTTCCCGTTTTTAGATATTTTATAAGATAAAAAATATCCATTTTGTCTAAAAAAAAGAGTATCTTTTGTAGCATATAAAAAATCATGTTTTTGTGTAAAATATTTTTTTTCAAGTAGTTTACCCTCAATAGTTGATAAAAAAATAGCATCATTTGTTGTAATGGCTACATATTTATCATAAAAGCATTTGGTTGTAACTATGGGCGTATTAAATGTTACTTTTTTAAATAAAATTTTATTTTTGTGATAAAAAGAGAGTTTTGATCTGTTCCACTTTACCTCTATATTACCACAGGTAAGAGAAAAAAGAGGCAAAGCTAACAGTAAAAGAAAAAAAGACTTTTTCACCACTGCTCTTTTTGTACTGAAGAGTAGGCAAAATTTGTATTATATATTATAACTTTCCTTCCTTTTATAACTACAAGTTTTTTACCATCAAAATATTTGACAAAATCAGGTTTAAATCCAAGGATATCTTTCCAAAAATATAGTTGAGGTATTTTAGTTTTGAGATTATAAACGATAAGATATTTTGTATATGAAGAGAGTAGGACTGTCGGTGCACCTAAAATAGTAGTCTGATATATATCGGGTGCATCATTTGTTTTGTCAAAGTCAAAAATAGCCAATCTGTTATGTGAGAGCTTTATATATCCTTTACCTCTGTTACATACAAGTAAATTGGGAAGTTTATACCAGTTATATCTTTTTTTGATTTTTTCAGAATTAAAGTTAAAACAAGTACCATATTTGTCCCAAACAGAAGCAATTTTTATCTCGTCTGCCTCACTAAGAGGAAAGTTGTTTTTTATGTAATATTCTGCACTTTTTCTATAGCTGCTATTGCTTCGTCTTATAGTATTTTTAATCTGTACGCCACCTTTATTCCATTTGTTAAAATAATTTTCATATGCTTTTTCCCCTTTTCTTCTTCCCGTTCTAACCGTTTTTCTCTTTTTAAAGATAATTAGATGATCATTTTTGAGATATTTAAAAGTAGGAATATTTATAAAATCAGAACCATACATTGGCTCAAATCCATCCCTATACTCAGCCTTTGGTTGAAAATTTTGTGCCAATATCCCCATAGATGGTTTGGTATCTTTATTGATGATAGTATAGCAAGTACCTTTGTATTTTCCGTCGCTTACCTCTTCGAGAGTACAAATCTCCGGCAATCCGTCTGCGTCAATATCTTCCAAACCGGAAAATATTCCCGGAAATTTTTTATATGTTTTTGTATCAAAATTATAAAATCCTGCTTTTTCGCTATATCCACCGCTTGTATCAAAAATAAAAAAGAAATTTTTATTCGCTATAGGTTGAACAATTCTATAGGCTTCACCGGTTGTATCTCCGTTTACCCATAGTGTTTTTTCTCTATCATGATCATTAAGCCCTAAAATATTTCCATTCTTATCCATTATTATGCGTCCAAAGACACTAAAAGGGTGTCTTGATATCTTGTATTTTGAAGGCTTGTTTGATAACTTTATCTTTTTGACTACTTTTGCTGTAATTTTATATGACGGGTTTTTTTCCTGAGCATACGACAAAACTGACAACATCAATACCAAAAAAATTCTAATACCGTTTGAAATCATTTTATACTCCATTATTATTTGATTGCTCAATTTTATAAAAATATTTATTAAACTCCAATAAGAAGTTTATGTCTAAGGGGTCAGGTGATAGTGATAGTACTATTTCTCTTGATGATAGCACTTACTGTGGGTTGGGAGAGACCTAATGTTTTTGCTATCATATGTTGTGAATAGCCATTTTTGTATGCTTGAACTATCTTTTTGTTTCTATCTTTTCTATCTTTTGTTTTTGAGAAAAATTTTTGTAATTTTTCTATGTTTGGTTTATTGCTCTTTTGTGCAGCTTCTACCAACATAGAAGCGCTTTTTAGCTCTTTTAATTGATCTTTGTCTATTGATGAATTTAAAAAATTTTTTATTTCACTCTTTTGGGAAAAGTTTTGTACTAACCAGGAATTTTTTAAACAAATAGGCAACT
This sequence comes from uncultured Campylobacteraceae bacterium, assembly GCA_964566455.1. Taxonomy (GTDB): domain Bacteria; phylum Campylobacterota; class Campylobacteria; order Campylobacterales; family JALSKU01; genus JALSKU01. The sequence continues at coordinate 3,236 of CAZMKH010000090.1, forward strand.
CCAAATCGTTTAAGATATAATAAGCACTCTGGTATGGATATTCCCCGACTTTATCTATAATTTTTGCTTTTAAAGGATTTTGTTCAATGTAAAGTATCAATGAGTAAAGATATGCTTCATCAGTTACATACCATGACCTGTATCTTCCCTGCCATAAGTGACCTGATCTTTTATACTTTTTATTGAAGTATATTGCATAATTCATGTTTATTTGTCTCATAAATTTTGAGAGTTCTTCATTTTTGGTTTCAAGCAACAGATGGTAGTGGTTGCTCATTAGAGAAAAGCTGTGTAAAGTTATATCAAAACTTTTTGCATAACCACACAATAAACCTTCAAATTTTTTAAAATCTTCTTTTTCATAAAATACTACTCTTTGCTCTACACCTCTATTTACAATATGATAAAAACCCGGTATGTCAACCCTTGGTCTTCTTGGCATTGAGATTCCTTTTTGGATTAGTTTACAATGAATTTGCTTAAAGTACTATTACTATCACCTGACCCCTAATAATAAATAAATTACTCTCTTGCATCTGCCAGGGTTAGTGCAAATAAAACATTGACTCCATTTTCTTCCAATGTTTTTTTGGCTTCTTTTATGGTTGAGCCGGTTGTTATAATATCGTCAATTATAATGGCATCTATGTTTGAGCGGTATTTGTATATAAAATTTCTGGGATTGTTTTGCCTAAATTGTAGAGATTTGCCGGAATAGTTTACTTCTGTTTGAGCTCTCAAGACTGAATGAACAGGTGTTATGCAGGTCGATTTTAGATATTTGTTGAGTATGGCGGTATGAGAATAGCCGTTTTTTATATGATCATCACAGGCAAAAGAGTAAACCCGATTTATAAATTTAAACTCTTCGGCAAATTTTTTGAAACTCTCTTTAGCCAAGATATTGTATATAAAATTTCCAATAAACTTGTGCTTTGTTAGGATGAGGTCTTTAATGGCATTGTATCTGTAAAAGCTGTATACCTCAAACTCTTTTTCAACCACTCTTTTGTATAAAGAGGGTTTTAAAAACTCCGCTTTACAACTTTTGCATATATGACAAAAAGAGAGTTTGCCGCATACCAGGCAGTACATTTTAGATATTGGTTAGATTTTTTATTATCAATTTTATACTGTCATCCAAAAGAGTTTGTACCTGCTTTTTAAAAGTTTCATTGCTTACACTCAAGCCGTTATATTTGCTAATATCTTCTGAAATGGTTTTTGTTATGGTTTCATTGGCTTTTTTTATCACAAGTTGCAATGAGATAGTTCCTGTTAGATTTTCTTTTGTCAGTTCGCTTTTATTGAATGTTACAAGCAGTTCGTTGAGTATGAGATCTGTTTTTATATTGGCATTGTTTGGGTTTGTAGTTACGATAAAACCGTTTGCATTCAAAGCTTTTTTTAGAGCATTTTTATACCATGCCTTAAAATCCACATCCGTTGTGGCATACCCAAGGTTGTCGCCATTGCTGTTTGTAACAACAGCAACTATTTTTTTATTGACTCTCTCGTCTTTAAAGGAGTTTAGGTATACACTTTTGTGAGCATTTTTAAAACTTAAAAAGCTTACTTTGTATGGTTCAACTGTAATGGAACTGTTTTTGTAAGAACATCCGGAAAATAAAAATATCCCTATCATTGTTAGTATCAGACCAAGTTTTTTCATAATATCTCCTTATTGATGAGCTAGTCTATCTTTAAAACACTTAAAAATGCCTCCTGTGGAAGTTGAACTTTGCCTATGGCTTTCATTCTTTTTTTACCCGCTTTTTGTTTTTCAAGTAGTTTTCTTTTTCTTGTTATATCACCGCCGTAACATTTTGCGGTTACATTTTTACCCATTGATTTTACTGTTTCTCTTGCAATTATTTTATTTCCGATACTGGCTTGTATGGCAACTTCAAAGAGTTGTCTTGGAACCAACTCTTTCATGGTTTTTACAAGCTCTCTTCCTTTGCTCCCAGCTTTGTCTTTTGGAACTATGATAGAGAGTGCATCTACTACTTCTCCAGCCACTCTTACATCAAGTTTGACTAAATCTCCCTCTTTGTAACCGATAGGCTCATAATCAAAACTTGCATACCCTTTTGTACTGGATTTTAGTTTGTCATAAAA
>CAZMKH010000091.1:0-2423 GCA_964566455.1 uncultured Campylobacteraceae bacterium
TGCCGCTGAGTGTTCCTGCTTGATACACCGGACCATCAGGGCTTAACTCATCCATTATCTCAGCTCTAGCTCCAAATGCACCAACTGGCATTCCTCCACCTATTACTTTGCCGAAAGTAACGATATCAGGCTTTGTTTCAACCAAGCCCTGCGCCCCTTTCAGATCAGCTCTGAATCCGCTCATGACTTCATCAAATATCAAAAGAGCTCCAAATTTATCACACAACTTTCTCAGCTCTTTTAAAAATTCTTCATCTGCCGGAACCAACCCCATATTACCGGCAATAGGCTCAATGATAACACAGGCTATATCACTTGAATTTTCAAAACATTTTTCAACACTTTTTATATTATTGTATTTTGCCAGGAGTGTATGTTTTGTAAAGTCAGTGGGAACTCCGGGAGAACTTGGAGTACCGAATGTTACCGCACCGCTTCCGGCCTGGACCAAAAGTGAGTCACTGTGTCCGTGATAACATCCTTCAAATTTTACAATGTCATCTCTTTTGGTATATCCTCTTGCCAACCTGATTGCACTCATTACTGCTTCAGTACCGCTGCTTACAAACCTTATCTTTTCAATACTGTCAAACATTTGCACTATCTCATTTGCCAACTCTGTCTCAACAGTTGTAGGTGCTCCAAAACTAAGACCCTTTTTTGTTGCCTTGATAACGCTATCTTCTATATCTTTGTCACAATGACCAAATATAAGCGGTCCCCAGCTTTGGACAAAGTCTATATATCTGTTGTCATCTATATCATAAAGATATGCTCCCTCTCCTTTTTGGATAAAAATCGGAGTCCCGCCTACACTTTTAAAGGCTCTCACAGGTGAGTCAACACCACCGGGGATAACTTTTTTGGCTTCTTCAAAGGCTTTTTTTGAACTGTTTATATTCATTTTTTTCCTCTCTTTTTGTTTTTTGTTTTTTTATTGATTTGTTGCAGATAAAAATATAAGCTGTTTATCTCTTGATAAGTTAAAAAATATTTTGGCATGATTTTATGCCTTGAGCTAAAACTTTTAAAAAAGTCCTCTTTGGAGACTCTGTTTATTTTAGGTGATTTTAGATAATAAGTTTTTCCTTTTTGTTTGTACTTGGCTATGATTTTGCCTTCACCGTATCTGCCGTGACACTTGTCACACCCTATGCCTCTTGGGTTTTGATAGAGCATTTTTGCATATTCCAGATTGGTGATAAATGAATCATTTGCTACCGTTTTTAAAACTAAAAGAAAAGTAATTATTGAAAAAGAGAATTTCACTTTATTCCTATATAATAACATATTTGGTATTATACATAAAAAATATTAAGGTTAGGTTTTATATGATTGTTCTAAATGGTAAAGATTTGGCAAAAAAAATACAAAACAAAATCAAAGAAGATGTTGAACTTTTAAAAAAAGCTTCCATTACCCCGGGACTTGCTGTTATCATGATAGGAGATGACCCTGCAAGTCAGGTATATGTCAAAAAAAAGGCTGAAGCATGTAAAGAAGCAGGCATTTACTCCGTAGTCCACGAAATGCCTGAAAATATAAAAGAAGAGACTATTATAAATACCATAAAACTAATGAATGAAAATCAAAACATAAACGGTATCTTGGTGCAACTTCCCCTTCCTCCTCACATAAACCAGACAAAAATCCTTGAAGCGATAGACCCCAAAAAAGATGTGGACGGATTTCATCCTTACAACATGGGAAGGCTCTGCTTGGATCTTGACTCTTTTGTTCCTTGTACACCACTTGGTGTTATGAAGATATTTGAAGAGTACGGCATAGATGTGAAAGGTAAAGATGTCTGCGTGGTGGGCGCGAGCAATATCGTAGGAAAGCCCATGGCGGCACTTCTTTTGAATGAATTTGCCACAGTTGATATCTGTCATATTTATACAAAAGATTTAAAAGAGCATACAAAAAAGGCTGACATTATCATTGTAGCGGTTGGAAAAGCCGGACTGATTACCGAAGATATGGTAAAAGATGAAGCTATAGTTATAGATATCGGTATAAACAGACTCGAAAACGGTAAACTTGCCGGTGATGTTGACTATGATAATGTAGCCGGTAAATGTTCTCACATTACTCCTGTTCCAGGAGGTGTAGGACCAATGACGATAGCTATGCTTTTGTCAAACACCATAAAAGCTACCAAATTAAAAACATCCGAATAATTTTTTTATACATAAGGAATATATTTGTAATGAAACATTCATTTTTACATATAAAATTTACACTCGCCAAGGGCGTAGCTTTAGTGAGAGGAATTTGTTTGGAAACTTGTTTTCAAACAAAGGAGACAGTTAAATGAAACCCGTATATAAAAGCAATAAATTATTAAAAAATAGCAAAAAGGGTTTCTCTCGCCAAGGGCGTAGCTTTAGTGAGAGGAATTTGTTTGGAAACTTGTTTTCAAA
>CAZMKH010000091.1:2523-5287 GCA_964566455.1 uncultured Campylobacteraceae bacterium
CAAAGGAGACAGTTAAATGAAACAAAAACTAAAAAAATTATATGATTTTTCAAACAGTTGGACAGGTACGATTATCATCGTACTTCTTGTTATATTTTTTGTTGCTCAGGCTTTTGTTATACCGAGTGGCTCAATGAAAAGAACTCTTTTGATAGGAGACCATCTTTTTGTCAAAAAGTTTGCTTACGGAGTACCGGTTCCTCATATTCCTTGGCTTGAGTGGCCAGTACTACCTGATTTTAGAGGTGATGGTCATATCATTGAAGGAAATAAGCCTAAACGTGGTGATATAGTAGTTTTCAGGTATCCTAAAAATATCAAAGTTCACTATGTCAAAAGATGTGTTGCCCTTGGCGGGGATGAGATACTTTTTCAGGAAAAAAAGCTTTATATTCACTTTAGAGAAGGTGACGAGTGGATAAAAAAACACTATCCTCCCACAAGAATTTACAACATAGTAGGCAAGCTGTGGGTTCTAAATCCATATATGCTAAAATATCCGGGTATTCAATATGATAAAAATGTAAATTTATTTAGAGAAATGCTTTTATATATGAGTGCAGGACAGTTTGCAATGCAGCCTATGATGATAAGCTCCCTACCAAAATACAGCAGTGATTTGCCTTTGAATGCTTTTTACTTTAAAGTACCAAAAGGCAGATATTTTATGATGGGTGATAACAGAGACCACAGCAATGACAGTAGATTTTGGGGAAGTGTTCCCTATCGTGACATAGTAGGAAAGCCTTGGTTTGTTTACTTTAGCTGGGATAAAGATTATAAAATCAGATGGAACAGAATAGGACGAAGTGTAAACGAACTTCAACTAAATAAAAAGTATATCGATAAAAGTGTGAGTTTAAAATGACTGATATGAGTTACTTAGAAATCATCGCAGCAGTTTTGGCTCTTATGATAGCTATCATAGGACACGAGATAATGCACGGACTTGTTGCGTATAAGTATGGTGATACTACCGCTAAAAATGCTGGCAGGCTAAGTGTTAACCCTATAGTACATATTGACCCGGTAGGCACTATTATACTGCCCGCGATTTTATATTTCAGTGGAGCTCCGTTTATGTTCGGATGGGCAAAACCGGTTCCCATAGATATAAGAACGGTTTTAAGAAACGGTGGATATACCGGAGCAATTGCGGTAAGTTTGGCAGGAATTACATATAACTTTTTTTTAGCCATTGTAGCTTCTTTTATTTTTCCATATTTTAACATAGCAGGCTCTTTCATAGGGTATCTTTTGTATATGCTGGTAGTTTACAATGTAGTTTTGGGTGTATTTAATCTCTACCCTATTCCTCCGCTTGACGGGGCCCATGCACTTGAATATTTTGCAAGGATTGTAAAAGCTGATTATATTGCCGATTTTCTAAACAAAATGGAAAGATACGGTATGATTATCCTTATCATTTTTATAGCAACACCGTTGGCAAATTGGTTTTTTTACCCGGCTATTTACATTATAGATATATTGTTAAAGTAAAATTTGATATAATTAAGGGTTTAAGTTTTACTCCGGTTTTCACCCATAGAGCTGGTAAAAAATGAAGTAAAAATTAAACTTGATATTTAAACACAGAAAAAGGATAGTTTTGAAATTTTATATAGCTTGTGATCATGCGGGATTTAACATAAAAGATAAAGTCAAAGAGATAGTCGAAAGTTTGGGGCATACTATTGTAGACCTTGGAACAAACTCGAATGAGAGAGTTGATTATCCCGACTTTGCACATAAACTAAGTCTGGAAGTTTTAAAAGATGAGGGAAGTTACGGTATCTTGATATGCGGTACAGGCATAGGTATGAGTTTGGCTGCCAATAAACACAAAGGTATCAGAGCGGCATTGTGTCATGATGCATATACTGCTAAGATGGCAAGAGCTCACAATGACGCCAATGTTTTATGCTTTGGTGAAAGAGTTGTTGGGCTTGGCGTGGCAGAGTCTATCATAGAGTCATGGTGCAACACCTCTTTTGAGGGCGGTCGTCATGCAAATAGAGTCAAAAAGATAGAAATAGAGTAATGATAGCAACCTGGTTTGTTTATACTATACTTGTCTGTATAGCTCTTTATCTCATGGTAATGATGTTTTACTACCGTTCACTTTACAAAAGAGAACAAAAAATGACTAAAATCACCAAAGATACCTTGAGTGATGCCGAGATAGTAGTAAGAAAGTATCAAGTTCAACTCCAAAGAGCGCTAGGCAATATCGATATACTAAGTGACGAATTAACCAAAGTAAAAAACGATATCAAATCACTAAGACAAAGAAATGCACAAACAAGAATAGAAAATGACAAATTAAGAGATAAAATAAAAGAGCTTCAGGGTAAGATTGAAGCATTGCTTTAAAGGGGAAAATATGGATGCAGCTACTATATCATATATAGCTTTCGGATTGGTTATAGGAATATTTGGTGCTATGAAATTTTTTATGTTCAAGGAAGACAAATGAGTCTGCTAAACAGCGAAGAGAAAGAGTATCTTTTAAGTAAAATCAGGGATGTAAAAGATTTTCCAAAACCGGGAATCGTTTTTAAAGATATTACAACTTTGCTTAAAGATAAAGATGCATTCAATTTTTTGATAGAACACTTGTATAACTACTATAAAGATAGAGATATCGATTATGTTGCGGGTATAGAAAGCAGAGGTTTTATCTTTGGTGCGGCTTTGGCAAACAGGCTCAAAGTAAGCTTCACTCCTATACGAAAAAAAGGGAAGCTCCCATATACTACCATAT
>CAZMKH010000092.1:0-5283 GCA_964566455.1 uncultured Campylobacteraceae bacterium
ATAAGAGATATATTTTTTATCTCCGAAGGTGAAAGCTCCTCTTCGTCTGAACAGCCGTTGTTTGTTTTTTTCTTTGCCGGTGCCTGAGAAGTTGGTTGTTCTGTCTCTTTTTGAACTACAAAATTTGAAGCAATATTTTTATCTATGGCTATATAGAGTTGGGAAGTAATACTTGATATTTCTACATTGTAAGTAAAGATTTTGAAGTATTTATCTAAAGAAATTTCATCATTTTCACCGATAAACTCAACATCATCAATATTGAAAGTAAGCTTTGGCAACTCCTTTTGTGCTGAAAGTGACGTGGAAAACCCCCCAAAGATATTTGATACTATCTCTTTTGTGGCATCAAGGTCTTCATCATTCATATCCTCTTTGCTTTCGCCTTCGCCTCCAAGCATCATATCCCCAAGTGCTGTTGCAAGTGTCGGAGTCATACATAAAGCAATCTTTCCTTCGATATCTCCTTGAGAGCTTATATGCATACAGGCAAGTGGAGGCATAATGGCTATATTTTGTGTAATTTCTTCTTCATTGTCTAAAGTAAGTTTTGGAGTTATGCCGGTCAATCCCTCTATGGTTGAAACGATATCTTTTTCAAGAATCTCTATAAACATATTCATATTGCTCTCTCCTTATAATTGCCCTATGCACTTGCAGTAGATACTTTTTCTCTTCTTTTTTGTTCGACAATTTCAAGATACTCTTTTATCTCATCTTTATCACTTTTTACAAAATCAGAAATTTTGATGGACTTTCTAAATCTGTGAATGCCAATATCACCTATAAACATATCTTTTTTATCAACACTTACTATGGCTGTATCATCCGCACTGCGGTCTAGTCTTATTATATCATCTTTTTTTAGATCAAGCAGCTCTTTTACACTTAAAGTAGTTCTTCCCAAAATTGCTTCGACATTTATGTCAGCTCTTTTTATAAGAACATTTAGCTCTTTATTTCTACTTTTTTTTGTATTTGAACTTCCAAGCATGATATCTCTGTTGGCAAGCTTTGGCAAGATGGACTCGAGATAAATAACAGGATAACATATATTTATCATTCCGCTGGAATTACCTACAATGAGCTCCATGACAACCATGATAACTATCTCGTTTTGTGAAACTATTTGAACAACATTGGGGCTTGATTCTTTAGTCTCTATATTTGGATACATATCGGTTATTGGCTCCCATGCAGATCTTAGTTTTTGTGTGATAATTCTTAGTATTGCATCAAGAAGATTTAGCTCAATATCTGTTAATTCTCTGCTTGTGTCAAACCCCTCTCCTTTACCGCCAAGAAGCCTGTCTATCATAGGAAAAGCAATAGATGGATTTATCTCTATAACTCCACTGCCGTCAAGCGGCTTCATTGAAAATACATTGAAACTTGTAGGGCTTGGCAGGCTCATTAAAAATTCGCCGTAAGTCATTTGATCAACTGAATGGAGTTGAATCTCTACGATAGAACGCATGATGGCTGATATTTGAGATGAGAGATTTCTTGCCATTTTGTCATGTATGCCTTTTACTGCACGAAGCTGCTCTTTGCTTACTCTGTTGGGTCTTTTAAAGTCATATAGTATGATTTGTCTTTGGTCTATGATTTCATCAGCTGAAATATCGGCGCTCTCTTCTTCATCAACAACTTCAAGCAGTGCATCTATCTCTTCTTGACTTAATATATCAGCCATAATCACTTCCTAATTCATTTCTTATTTTTCTTATGAGTTTTTTATGGATTTGTGAAATTCTAGACTCACTAATGCCTAGTACTTCGCTTATCTCCTTCAAACTCAACTCCTCAAAATAATAAAGTTGAATGATGAGCTGTTCTCTCTCTTTAAAGCTGCTTAAAACTTTTTTTATAGATTGAACAAGCTCATCTTTTTCAACCATCTCTTCGGTATCGCATTTGTCAAATATTACCATTTGTTCAGTAATTGGCAAAACCGAAGATGTTTCAGACATATTTCTTACTTCTCTTATCTTTTTTTCGCTCTCTCCCAAAACCTCCGCAAGGTATTTGTCGTCAGGTTCTTCATCGAACTCATCCATATACTTTTCACATTCCAAGTCTATGGCTTTTATGAGTCTTCTGTTGTTTCTGCTTACCGTATCAAGACTTCTTAGATAGTCCAACATTGAGCCATACACTCTTTGTTTTGCGTATCCCCAAAAAAAATCATTTTTACTCTCATCATACCTTCTTGAGAGTTTTATGGTTTCCTCTGTGCCTATGGAGATAAGGTCATTTACATCTACACTGCTTGGCAATCTCTCTTTGAGTCTGTATGCCATAGCTCTGACTGCAGGCAAAAATTGAAGAGTCAGTTTGTCTCTTTCCTCTCTTATCTGCTTTTCATAAGCATTAAGCTGCGATTTTGCCGTGTAATTCATCACTGTTTGCTCTTGACTTTTTTTCCCTGTTGATATTTTCAATAACATTGACCAAAGAGTTTATCTTTTTCTCTCTGTTTTCCAGCTCATATATGAAATAGTCACTAACCTCCTCATACTTGCTTTTATCAAAGATATTTTTGGAAAGGCTTTTTATATCCAAAAAGCTTGCAATACTCAAATGTATCAACAGATAAAAAAAGAGTGTTATCAAAAATGTATAAAAAAGTATATACATCGGATCATTAAAATTGACGATAGAAAATACAAGCCCTATAAAAAAGCCGCAAATCGTAAAAAAATATATAAAATTTTCTATTCTCAAATATAATCCTTTGCAAAGGTCAATTGTTAAAACTGTTCCATCAATCTCTTAAAGAAACCGCTGAAACTACTCTCTTTTGTATTATCAAGCACTTTATGTTCCAATTTGTATATCAGTTTTTTAATAATCTCTTTAAAATCCACTGCAGAGAGAGAGCTTGGATACTCCTGAACATATATGGTTCTGCTTCTGATGCTTTTGGCTATATTTTTATCATTTGGTATATTTCCAAGCAGTGAGAGTTTAAAATTGTTTGGTATATTATTCCCCGCAACTTTGTTTATTTTGTCAAATATCATCTTGGCTTCATTTGCATTTTTGACCATATTCAGTATCATAAATACTTCATCTTTGAATGCACTTGTTATCTTTATGGTTGCATATGCATCTGTTATAGCTGCAGGGTCAGGGATGGTCACGACTATCACTTCATCAGCTGCATTTAAAAAGAGCCTGGTATTTTCTCCTATGCCTGCACCCGTATCGACTATGATATAATCCAAGTCATTTAATGATGCAGTCTCTTCCATAAATCTCTCATAAATAAACTGGTCACTGTATTTTAGTATCTCATCTCCACTGTCACCGGGAATGAGTATGAGATTTTTTTGAATAGGGGCAATTATTTCATCAAGCGAACACTCTCCTTTTAATACATTCAAGATATTTTTTGAACATCTTACATTTAAAAGCACATCCAAATTGGCCAAACCTATATCAGCATCAAAAAGAGCTGTTTTATATCCGTACTCTGCAAGCAAAACTGCCATATTTACACTTATGGTGCTTTTGCCAACCCCGCCTTTACCGCTTGTCACGGCTATAAATTTGGTTTTTGGATTTGAACTACCGGAAGATGCTACGATATTTTTTAATTTATTTGCCTGATTTTGCATCTTTTTCCTTTTTAAAACCATCCAAGATACAATCCACCAAAAATTCGCTGCTCGCACACATTATATCATCAGGAACTTCTTGGCCGACAGAAAAGTAACTTAAAGGTTTTGAAACCTCTTTTACGAGTGAAAAAATATTACCAAAGCTTTTTGTTTCATCAAATTTTGTAAAAATTATCGTATCGATATTTAAATATTCGAAATTTTTGTAAATTTCGCGTAAATCTTCCAATTTGGTGCTTGATGAGAGCACAAGGTTGACATCTATCTCAACTTCGGAGTTTTGCAAAAACTCTTCCATCTTTGCCAGTTTTTCTTTATCATACTGAGAACTTCCTATAGTATCAATGAGAATCGTATCACAAAAAGAAAGTGATCGCAAAGCTCTTGCAAAATCGCTTATATCTATAACATCTTCTATAGGAAGTCTCATCATTTTGGCAAATTGAAAAAGTTGTTCTACCGCACCGATTCTGTAAGTATCCAGGGTAATGATACCGACTTTTTCTCTTTTGTCTTTGAGATATGAATACCTGGCAGCCAACTTTGCCAAAGTAGTAGTTTTTCCTACTCCTGTAGGCCCTACAAACATCATAATGCGCTTTTTGCCTTTTTGTGCGTTTGACTCCAGTCTGATAGGTATCATTTTTCTAAGAAGTACCTGAAAATATCTTTTTACACTTTTAGAGTTTTTCCTCATGTTGTATGGCATATGTTCCAAAGTCAACTCCATGATGGAGTCCAAATCATTTTGGTCCATGCCGCTTACTTTTGCTCTTTTGTAAATTTCTGCAAATTCTGATGGTATATTCAGTTCACCTCTTTGGGGAGCTTTTTCTTCCCAAAACATTTCTTGAATAAGTTTGACTTTGTCTGAAAGTCTGCTTATCTCATCTTTTATTTCTTTGTAGCCACTTTCATCAACTGTACTTTTTTGAGCTTGTGATACCAGCTTTTCTTTTACTGATTCAGAAGTTGTTATATTTTCTATTTGGGATATTTGCTTGGCAGCTTTTGAAATGTCCAAAAGTATATCACTGCTTTTTTTCTTTGGTTTTTCTTTTCTTTTTTGTATCTCTTTTTCTTCAACGGCAACCACCACTTCATATACTGCACTTTTGCCAAGGCTCTTTTTTTGTATCTCTTTTGTGCTTACTACAAGTGCATCTTCTCCACATTGGAGTTGAGCTTTTTTCAGTGCATTAGAAGGAGAATCTGCCGTAAAAGATAAAAGTTTCACCTATTTTATTCCTTTTGCTGTTTTATTTGTGACTTGTTTGTACTTACTAAAAAGTATTTTATTGCTTTTAAGTATCTCATTTAGTGGCAACAAAACACTATCCCTCTCTTTATATTTGGGATGAGGAAGAGTTAATTCACTTTTTTTATATGTTATTTTATCATAAAATATTATATCAATATCTAAAGTTCTCGGAGAATTTTTAAATTCCCGTCGTCTTTTAAATTTTTTTTCTATTTTTAAAAGATGTTTCAAAAGTTTTAACGGTGTTAAGTTTGTTCTTAAAATTACTACGGCATTGTAAAAATCAGGCTGATTGATATAGCCGAAAGGCGGATTTTGAAGTATAGATGAGGTTTGAGCAATATCCAAAAAAATGTCTCTCTTTAAAAAATAAAAAAGTTTTTGAAACCTTCTTTT
>CAZMKH010000093.1:0-5257 GCA_964566455.1 uncultured Campylobacteraceae bacterium
TCAACAAAAACTGAGATTTGTTTTATTTGATTCATTTTTCACTCCTTTTGTCAACTACTCTTACAGCTTTTCCCATGCTTCGCTCAATTGTTCTAGGTTCAACCAGTTTGACATTGGCATTTATATAAAGATTGTTTAAAAGTGAGTGCTGCAACTCTTTTTTGATGTTTTCAAGCTCTTTTATATTGTCACTCATTACTTCATCGCTTATCTCAACAAGTATCTCTAATTTATCCAAAAATCCTTTTTTATCGGCTACTATCTGATAGTTCAGCGTTACACCTTCGGTATTTGCTATGACATGTTCTACTTGTGAAGGATAGACATTGACACCGTTTACTATGAGCATATCATCAGCTCTTCCCACTATGCTTTCCATCCTTACCATGGTTCTTCCGCACTTACAAGGTTCATAAGTTAGTGATGTAATATCACCCGTTCTGTATCTGATGATAGGAAGAGCCTGTTTGGTTAAAGTTGTTATGACAAGCTCACCCCTTTCTCCTTCACCTAAAACTTCACCTGTTTTTGGATCTATTATCTCAGGGTAAAAATGATCTTCGTTTATATGAAGCAGTTTTGAGTGTTTGCAGCTTGATGAAACTCCCGGACCTATTATCTCACTGAGTCCGTATGTTTCGTGATAATCTATACCCCAGGCATTTGCCACTTCCTCCTTTAACCCTTCGCTTACAGGTTCTGCTCCAAAAAGACCACATTTTAGTTTGTATTCATCTCTGAAGTTGGGCCCGCTTTTTTTGGCAACTTCAGCCAAATGCAAAGCAAATGACGGAGTAGCTGCTAGTACGGTAGCCCCAAAATCTCTCATAAGCATAAGCTGTCTGTCTGTAAAACCTCCGCTTGCAGGGACTACAGCAGCTCCTATCTTTTGGGCAGCTTCATGAAATCCAAGACCTCCCGTAAAAAGTCCATACCCATAGCCGTTATGCACAACATCACCTGCAGTAACTCCGGCCATAGTATAAACTCTTGCCATTACCTCATTCCATACATCCATATCCGCTGCAGTATATCCGACTACTGTGGGCTTACCTGTTGTTCCGCTTGAGCTGTGAATGCGAACTACTTGACTCATGGGAACCGTAAAAAGTCCAAACGGATAGTGATCTCTAAGATCTTGCTTTTTAGTAAAAGGAAGTTTTTGAATATCCTCAAGAGATTTTATGTCTTCGGGTAGGATTTTAAGCTCATCAAACTTTTTTTTATAAAAAGGAGTCAGAGCATAAACTCTTTTTAGCGTCTCTTTAAGTCTTTTAAGCTGTAAACTCTCAATATCTTCTCTTTTGGCACACTCTATCTTATTCCATACCATTTAGTTTCCTCCTAATGCTAAATCTAATATTTTAAAATTTTGTTCACTTAGTTTGGGATTTATCTCTTTTATAGCTGCTTTTACATCATTTATACTAAATGGAAAATTTGGTTCATTTTTGAGTGCAACTCCAAGCATAAAGACATTGAGTCCCTGTATGGGTATGACACCGTCAAGTGCAAGTTGGTTTGCATTTACTCTTGCTACCCTAAAAGGAATCTCAGGATAACTTTCATCAGCATTTACTATCATGATACCATCTTTTTTAAGATAGGATATATTTCTAAGACTCTCGTTTTTATCAAGCCCAATGATCATATCTGCCTGGTTTTTATCGATAACAGGATTGCTAAATTCTCCTATCTTTATATCGCAACTTACCGCTCCTCCCCTTTGGCTCATACCATGGTTTTCAGTACCTAAAAAGGGTATATCTTTTTTTCCCGCACAAATTGCCAAAACTTTTACTAAAAATACAACTCCCTGTCCCCCGAAACCTGCTATAACTATCTGATATTTCACCTAATAATCTCCTTTCCAAGAAGCAAAGCTTCTTGTAAATTCCTCTCACTAAAGCTTTGCCTTTGGCAAGAGAAACCCTCATAATTTTCATTGTTATTTGTATTTTTGAAACATGAGTGTTTCATTTTTTAGTACCTCTCTCTTCAAAAGCGTCAGTCGGACATATAACTTCAAGACATCCTCCACATCCTGCACAAAGAAATGGATCAATTTCAATCTTGCCTTTTTCATTGTAATGCATCGGTGGACATTTATAGACTGTAGTGCACTGATCACATGCTACACATTTATCTTCGTCTACTTCGGCAAAGATACCAGGTACCCAATCTTTGGCTCTTGGATTGTCAAGTATACAAAACTGTTTTACAACCACAACTAGTGGGGAATTGGTATCTTTAAATTTCTCTTTGACGCTTTTAAAAAAATCTATATTTTCATGCATTTCGTGGGAGTATTTATGCTCAAGGCACTCTATACCCATTCCATCGACAATTTTTTTGATATTTATACCTTGATTAAATCTCTCAGGTGTTGCCTGACGACCGGTCATGGCTATAGTGGAATTATCAAGTATGACTAGGATAAATTTATGCCCTTGATAGACGGCATTTAAAAGAGGCGGAATACCTGAATGGAAAAAAGTACCGTCTCCTATGGTAGCTACTACTGTTTTATCAGGATTGGCTATACTCAGTCCACTTGCCATAGACACACTTCCGCCCATACAAAGCACCGTATCTATAGCTCCCTGGGCAAGAGCCAGTGTGTAGCACCCAATGTCAGAAGGATATATGGACTTGTTCTTTTTAAAAACTTTCATTATAGAATAGTATATATCTCTGTGGGGACATCCCGGACAAAGTGCTGGCGGACGGGCAGGTACTTCAAAACCAAAGTCTATTTTTGGAGCTTCATATATATTTTCCCCATCATAAAAGCCTACTTTTTGTAAAGCTTTTAAAACATTTTCTTTACTCATTTCATCTATATTGTGAACTGTACCGCTGTTTTTACCGTAGACTTTTTCACAGGCTATCTGCTCTTCTATACAAGGATAAGGCTCTTCAAATACTATAACTTTTTCATACTTTTTAAAAGCCTCTTTTATTTTTTTAACCGGCAGAGGATAAGGCATGATAACTTTAACTATATCAGCTTCAAGATTTAAGTCATCCAGTGTCTCCTTTACAAAGCCATCTCCAGTGCCGCTTGTAAGTATCAAAAGCTTTCCGCCTACAAGTTTGTCAAACTGAG
Organism: uncultured Campylobacteraceae bacterium; assembly: GCA_964566455.1. Taxonomy (GTDB): domain Bacteria; phylum Campylobacterota; class Campylobacteria; order Campylobacterales; family JALSKU01; genus JALSKU01. The sequence goes on from CAZMKH010000093.1 coordinate 3,110, forward strand.
GTTTTAAGAAATTTTCCCAATTATACTCAGCAATTTTTTCAACCCTTTGTAATTGTTCATATCCTTGGGCAAGCCTTCCTGCTCTTGGTACTGCAGCCCATCTTGATATATCTCTTTTAAAACTGTTGTTTGTTTTTTCAAAGTTTGTTTCATCATCCATTTCTATAATTTCTCTGGCATGTGAAACTCTCATAACAGGTCTTAACATAACAGTTGTCTCAAAAAGCTCAGATATTTCAACACCGAGTTTTACAAAGTCGTAAGCATCTTGGGGAGTGGAAGGATCAAGTACGGGAATCCTTGCAAATTTGGCAAAAACTCTGCTGTCTTGTTCTGTTTGAGAAGAGTGAAAGCCGGGATCGTCTGCACATACCAAAAGCATTGCTCCCTTGTTTCCGATGTAGCTTGCACTCATCAAAGCATCACTTGCTACATTTAAACCAACCTGCTTCATAGTAGCACATGCTCTTTGACCGCTTATGGCTCCCCCGTAAGCCACTTCAAAACCTACTTTTTCATTGGTAGCCCACTGTACATACATATCAAGGTTGTTGTCCTGCTGGATCTTTTGTACAGTTTTTAGTATTTCACTCGAAGGAGTTCCAGGGTAACCTGAGACCATTTGTATATTTGAGTGAACTATTCCCCAGGCAATAGCTTCATTGCCCATCAAAGTTTGTTTCATATAACTTCTCCTTATTTTAGGAAGATTTTAGAGATTATACTTTTAAAAGATTTAAAACTTTGTAAAACGGTAAAATAGTTTAAAGGAGTATAATATAAATAATTAGAATGTGTAAATAATACACACTTTATTTATATTATTAATTATTTGATATAAATATCCAAAATACTTAAGTTAGTGTAGATATAATAATTTACAAAATTATTTAAGGAGAGAGTAATGATACGAAAGTCTAGTGTGATTATAACACTGTTTATAATGTTTTTAACATTGTCTTTAAATGCATCAAATATAAAAATAGGTGCAATAGTTGCGGCAACAGGACCAGCTTCTTTTATAGGTGACCCTGAGCTAAAAACTTTGAAACTTTATGTAAAAAAGATAAATGATAACGGCGGAGTAAACGGACAAAAGATAGAGTTGGTTTATTATGATACAGGTGCCAATCCAAGAAAAGCTGTATCATTTGCAAAAAGACTTATCCACCAAGATAAAGTTGTAGCCATCATAGGACCTTCAACAACAGGTGAAACTATGGCTATCATTCCTTTTGTTCAAAGAGCAAAAATTCCTCTTCTTTCTATGGGTGGAGGTATTCCAATCATTAAGCCTGTAAAAAAATATGTTTTTAAGATAGTGGCAACTGACAGGATGGCATGTAAAAAGATAATGGCTCACATGAAAAAAAATGGAATTACCAAGATAGGCATGATTTCAGGAAGTGGCGGATTTGGCAAATCTATGAGAAAACAGTGCAAAGATGTAGCCCCAAATTATGGCATCAAAATCCTTGCAGATGAAACTTATGGCAAAAAAGATGCCGATATGACAAGTCAGCTTATCAAGATAAAAAATACAAAAGGTATTCAGGCAGTACTAAATCCGGGCTTTGGTCAAGGACCCGCAATCGTAACAAAAAATTACAGACAGTTAAAAATACCTTATCCTTTGTATGAGTCTCATGGAGTTGCTTCCAAAAAATATATTGAAATTGCAGGAAAGGCTGCAGAGGGTGTTATCGTAGTAGCTCCTCCTGTAGTGGTTGCAGATAAATTAAGTGACAGCAATCCTCTTAAAAAAGTATGTATGGCTTATACAAAAGAGTATAAAAATGCTTATCACAGTGATATAGCAAGCTTTGGAGGTCATGCTTATGATTCACTTTATGCCATAGTTAATGCTATAAAAAGAGAACATTCAACTGACCCCAAAAAGATTAGAGACGGACTTGAGACACTTAGAAATTTTGTAGGAATTGACGGTGTAGTAAATATGAGCCCAAGAGACCATCTCGGACTTGATACAAAAACAGGTCTGGTGTTACTAAAAGTAAAAAATGGTGATTGGAGTATATTAAAGCAATAAAAATTTGTATAAAAAAAGGCAGACTGCTTTGCCTTTTTTAGAATTTTTTGTGAACTCTCATGTGTGAGTCCTAAAATCAAGGATTTTAGTGACGAACA
>CAZMKH010000094.1:0-5252 GCA_964566455.1 uncultured Campylobacteraceae bacterium
AGATACCTTTTTTGATTGCTTATGATATCTTTTATATCATCAAGTATCTCCTGGGCATCTGCCCCTTTTTTAAGATCGACTTTTATCCTGAAAAAGCCGTTTTTTATGACACTTGATACATCATCGATGTTGCTTAGGTTTTTAATATCATCTTCTATACTTTTAACTGCCATTTTATCCAATATATCAGGACTAGCACCCGGGTATGCTCCGGTTATAACAATAGCATCAAGCAGAGTCGAAGGAAATATCTCTTTTGGAATTTTATTGTATGAAATAATTGACAAAACAAACAAAAATATCAAAAATATATGGTTAAGTACCGGTTTGTCAACACCAAATGCTATAAATCTTTTTATCATTTATACCCTTTATACCCTTAAAGTCCTAAAATATCGTATCTAAAACTTGATTTTTAAATTTTATCTTTTCAAGTTTTTGTTTTAGAGCTCTGTTTTCCTCTTTTAAAACAGAGTATTCATTGTAAAGCTTTGCAATATCTCTGCTTTCATAATATATCTCATTTTTTAGATAAATATCAGGTAATATCACAAGCAGTGCGGTAAATAGAGCCAATAAAACACCAAGCAACAACTTAACGCTCAAATTGTCAACATGTCTTTTTCTGTGGCTCTCCACCTCATCCAAAAGAGTATATTTTGCTTTTTTGATTTTTTTTGTTTTAATGCTCTCTTTCAAATTTTTACCTTATCCAAAAAACTCTCATCTTTGAACTTCTGCTTCTTGGGTTGGATTTTACCTCATCACTTGTCGGCTTTATCGGTTTTTTAGTCAATATTTTACCGATAGAGTGATCTCCTCCGCATTCACACCTGTAAACATCAGGAGGACATATGCAGTTTTTTATCCACTCTTTAAAAGTTCTTTTTACAATCCTGTCTTCCAAAGAGTGAAAAGTGATAATCGCTACTTTACAGTTACGCAACTTTGCATCTTTAATACTCTCCAAAAGATTATCAAGCTCGCCAAGTTCATCATTTACCTCTATCCTGATAGCCTGAAATACCAAAGTTGCAGAGTGAATCCTGCCTCTTTTGAAATTTTTCTCTATCAAGCTAGCTAACTCTCTGGCACTTTCGATAGGTTTTTTATGCCTTGCTTTTACAATGATATCGGCAACCTTTTTATACTCTCTTATCTCCCCATAATCCCTAAATATCTCTTCAAGCTGCTCTTTTGTATATGAGTTTACCACATCTTTGGCACTCAAAGGTGCATTTTGATCCATCCTCATATCCAAAGTATCACTCTCAAATCCAAAACCCCTCTCTTTTTTATCAAGCTGCAAAGATGATACACCTATATCAGCAAGTATTCCTCTTATATCTTTATCCAAATGCTTTTTTATAACAGTAGAAAATCTTCCTTTTTCAAAGATAATCCTCTCTTTAAATCTCTCAAGTCTTTTCTTTGAAAATTCCAATGCCTCACTGTCTTGGTCGATACAAATAAGTTTAACTTTTGGCAAATTTTCCAAAAGTGCTTCACTGTGTCCTCCGTACCCCAAAGTACAGTCGATAATGTAACCCTCTTTAATATCACTGAAAGTTTCTATCACTTCATTGTAAAGTACCGGTATATGAGGTATGTTCAAAAATATTTCTCCAAATTTGGGATAAATAGATTTTACTAAAAGGTTTATTATATCGAGGTTAATAGTAAAAAATAGTATCATAAGCTTATATAAAAACACAAATAAGTATTTGACATTTTTTATGTTAAAATAGTAGAATAAAAGCGATGGGAGAGTTATATCAAAAGTAGTATTGATTATAGGTACAAGTTCGGGCTTGGGCAAAGCTTCTGCTGAATTTTTAGCTGATAACGGCTAGAGACACCAAGGATATTTTCCAAAAATATTTTTTGGACATTGTGGGTTTATGCTAAAGACTTACTAAAATAGTTCCTTTAGCAACGATACAAAATTCCTTTATTGACTTAAAATAAATTATACAAAATTATATAATTTTTTATATCAGATACCCAAGGGAGAAATTATGAAAAAGATAATATTGCCCGCTCTTTTAGCTTTTGTAGTTATTGGCATTATTTTTGCATTGCCTTTTATTTTACCCGGTAGAAAATTTCACACTTATAGCGATAATGAATTAAGAAAAGTTGCATTATCTAGAAATATGCTGCCTGTACCTAAAACCTTTAAAAAACTTTTGAAAGTTGTAAACAATCCAAACAATCCTTTGACTAAAGAGAAAATACTGCTTGGAAAGCAACTCTTTTTTGATACTATACTTTCAAAGGACAGTACTGTAAGCTGTGCATCTTGCCACATACTTCAAGATGGAGGTGATGATAACAGACCGACTGCCATAGGATACAAAGGCAGAAAAAACCCGTTTCATCTTAATTCTCCAACTGTCTTAAATGCAGCCTTGGCAAAGGCTCAGTTTTGGAATGGAAGAGCCAAGAATGTTGAAGAGCAGGCAAAGGGTCCTATTCAATCGCATTTTGAAATGAATTTGGATAAAAAAGAGGCTGTAAAAAGAGTCAAAGCAAATCCTCACTACAAACAAGAGTTTGAAAAAGTTTTCAAAGATGGAGTAACTTTTGAAAATATTACAAAAGCTATAGGTGCATATGAGAGAACTCTTTTAACTCGTAGCGGATATGATAGATTTTTAGAGGGTGATAACAGTGCTATAAGCAAAGAAGCCAAAAAAGGTTTTGGGCTTTTTATAGATCTTGGATGTAAAGGATGCCATACAGGAATGAGTGTGGGCGGACAGAGTTTGCAGAGATTTCCTTTAAGAAGATGTAAAAGCATATATGATCTAAAGTGTATGTTGGGTGATCAGAGATTTCCTTTTGAAAATATCGGAGGATTTTTAGGAAAAGACGGGCAGCAGTATTTTAGAGTACCGATACTAAGAAATATAGCAAGAACCGCACCATACTTTCATAACGGAAGTATTAAAAACCTTGAAGATGTTGTAAGGATAATGGGTGAACATCAAGTGGGAGTTGAATTAAATAAAGAGCAAATTAAAGCCATAGTAGCTTTTTTAAAGAGTTTAAATGGTAAAATAGTTGATTACGACATTGAATAAATAGGCATTTTAACAACAAAGGAAACAGGAAAAAAATGTTAGCAAATACTCCAAAAGTGCCTTACTATGCTGTTATATTTACTTCTATAAAGCATGATACAGATAACGAATATAGTATAATGGCAGATAAAATGGTAGAGCTTGTAAAAAAACAGGATGGATTTTTGGGTTTTGAATCTGCCAGGGAAGATATCGGTATAACCGTATCATATTGGAGGGATTTGGAGTCTATAAAAAAATGGAAACAAAATTTGGAACATCAAAAAGCTCAAAAACTCGGCATTGAAAGATGGTATAAGAACTATACGATTAGAATCGCAAAAGTAGAAAAAGAGTATAGAAAAGTTTGATGGCGTAATCATGAAAACAAAAAAGGGTATGCATTGATAAACGAATGGCAACTAAATGAGATAAAAGATATATCTCTTTCACTTTTTAGGAAAAACTTTTTCGGTATTCAAAACGGCTCTATCTCTTTGCGAAATGATAGTGACAGTTTTATTATAAATAAAAAAGATGTTTTATTTGACAAGCTTGATATAAATGATCTTACAGAGCTTTACTTTAAAAAAGATTATCGCTGGAAAGAGGCTGACGAGAGTGCTTCAGTGCATCTTCAGATATATAAAAATATCGAAGAAGCAAAATATATCTCTTTTTCCATGCCACCATACACTACAGCATACTCATTGAAAAAGAGTGTTATATCACCAAAGGATTATTTCGGATATACCTCTTTGGGCAATATGGAAGTTTATGACCCAAAAAATTTTGAGAGCTGGGGTGATAGAGCCGAATATGAAATATATACTTACTTAAAACAACAAGACAAACACTTCATCATCATAAAAGGATATGGCATATACATATATGATAGAGACCTTTACAAAATGGCTCAGACACTCTCTTTGATAGAAAACAGTTGCAGGATATTGACACTCTCAGAAATGTAAATCAATACGGTGTCACATCTATCCAGCCGCCGGCAACTCTCTCTATCACCTCGGCAATACCCGCCTGGACATAGGTAACATCATCTATGATATCTTTTTCGGTCCATTTCATGGTAGACATAGTATTTTTGCAAGCCACGAACTCCACATCATAAGCCATAAGCGACTTTATCCTTTTTAATGTATGGACATCATAATCTTTTTTGATAACTCTCATACCTTTACCATAGCAAATAACTGCTACTTTGAGTGAATCGGAAGGATACTCTTTTAAAACATTATAAATTGCTCCCAAAGTTTCATTTACTCTGTGTATATCATTGAAATTCATCTTTATAACCCATTTTCTTGGATTGTCAAATGTCGGTTTTGGATCTGCAAAATCCATTTTGCCAAATGCAAACAGTGATACTATCATCAAAAGTAAAAGCCGTCTCATATGTATCCTTTAAAAAATTATTTCTTATTATACCAAAAATCAACCCAACTTTTTTACCGCTTCATAAGCTACATTCATCATTTTATCTATCTCTTCATAAGATATCACATATGGGGGCATAAAATATATCACATTTCCAAGCGGCCTTAGCAAAACTCCGTTTTTAAGTCCGTATTCATAAACTTTAAGCCCTACTCTTTCACTGCTGTCATATCCTTTGAGTGTAAGTGCGGCTATCATTCCTGTTTGTCTTATACTTTCAACATTTTCAAGCTCTAAGAATTTATCCAGTTTTTTTGCGATATATTGGCTTAAGTTTTTGTTTTTTTCTAAAATATTATCTTTTTCAAATATATCAAGTACCGCATTTGCCGCTGCACAAGCCAAAGCATTGCCTGTATATGAGTGTGAATGTAAAAAAGATTTATGCAAATTATAATCACAATAAAAACTATTATACATCTCTTCACCCAAAAGTACGACCGAAAGCGGAAGGTAGCCTCCTGTTATTCCTTTTGAAAGAGCCATAAAGTCCGGCTCAATTCCGGCACTCTCACAAGCAAACATATATCCTGTTCTGCCAAAACCGGTGGCTATCTCATCTGCTATAAAATGAATATCATATTTTTTACACAGTTTGCTTGATAGTTTCAAATATTCAGAATGATACATATGCATTCCGCCGGCACACTGCACAAGAGGCTCAACGATAAAAGCTGAAATTTTATCCGCATTTTTTTTAAATATCTCTTCCAAACTTTTTGCGGCTTTTTG